>JBCAWP010000151.1:0-6574 GCA_038534535.1 Pseudomonadota bacterium | reverse complement strand
GCCTCAATAGTCTGCCCACTGATGAGCATATCTTCCGCAGAAGCTGCCAAGGAGACTATTGAGGCTCCGCGCGTCACCGTGATATCGTCCATCCGGGACGGTGCTATTTCGGGAACCCTCGAAGCGGCCACGTCCGTTGAGGGAGAAGACGTCCGCCTCATGGCAGAGCCATCCTTGGCCGATCAAGTTTGGCAAGTCGCGGCTCTGGACATCGCCTACGGGGCCTTCACTGCAGCGGGTCAACTCGCGGGTGACGGCGGAGATCTCTCTGCCCTTGTCGGGCAGATCGATTTAGACGGGCCCATACCGATGGCGATTGGCGGCACGCGGCCGACCGTTACAGGAACGCTCTCGCTGACCGAAGAAACTGTCTTCAGCGATCTTTCTGTTTCTGGCGTTCAAGGGGAGGGGTTCGACGTCGAAACGCTCGACCTCAAAGGGGCCGGCCAGCGCGATGCGATTACCGGAACGCTTGCCTCTTCGGGACGCGTCACCATTGATGGCGTCTCCAACCCGTTTGATCTCGCTATGCCGCTCAGCGCCAATCTGGCCGGCCAAACCATCGAAGCACGCCCTGCCGGTCAGCTCGCCGATATCGCCTTTGAAACGCTCGCGCCGCTCACGATTACGTTCGGAGACCAATCGGCTCAACTCGCTGGGCGCCTTGGTCTGTTGGGGGGCGACATCGCCGTCGCGGCGGTTCAGGCACCGGATGTCATAACCGCATCCGTCAACGCATCGGGTCTCACCATTACGGATGCGGCAAGACTGTTCGGCCAGCGCGGGCTTCGCGGTGATCTCACTGCGCAGATGTCCTTGTCCGGAGCGGCGGATGATGTGACGGGGGCGGGCAAAATTGAACTGGTCGGCGTGTCGCGGGCCGACGCGTCGGGCCCGCCAGCGGACATTCTCTTGGATTTGTCTTTGTCAGGTGACGAACTTCTGATCACGGGGCGCGGGGAAGCTCCGGCGGGCGCGCTCGACCTCAGCCTGGAAGCACGCGCCCCCATCACCACCGGCGCTGAGCCACTTGCCATTAGTCTCGACCCTGCCGCCCCGTTGAGTTTCAGCCTTGCGGGCAATGGCCGGCTGGAGAGCCTGGCAACTCTCGTCTTGCCCCCGGAGGTGCGCCTGGAAGGCGGATTTAACCTATCGGCCACGGGGCGTGGCCTTCTCGAAGAGCTCCGCCCTGAGGGACGCCTGGACGTGTCAGGCGGTCTCTTGGAGGAAGCCAATTCGGGCCTGTTTCTAGAGGCGATCGACCTCTCTGCCGAACTGAGCCGTGACGCGATCGACGTCTCGTCTTTTTCCGCCGCCGGTACCAATGGCGGCACGGTGTCAGGCAGCGGCCGCTTCGCCCTTGATGGGCGCGGCGATGTCGACTTGCGCCTTGATGAACTTGATCCGCTCCGCCGCGATGATGTGACCTTGCAAATCTCCGGTGATCTCTCGCTTGCGCGGCCAAATGAACAGACGGCCTTGACGGGCGACCTCGTCATCGACCGCGCCAATATCGACCTCGATCGGCTGCCGGCGGGCGGTTACACCACGCTTGATGTCGACTTCGCGTCGGCGAATGGTGTGGCAGCGACACCGGCTGAGCCGCCCGTCCCCATCCGGCTCGACATCGGACTCACCGCCCCGCGGCGCATCTTTGTCGATGGCACCGGGCTCACCTCTGAATGGTCACTCGACACGCGGATCAGCGGCACGGTGAGTGATCCACGCCTGACCGGCACAGCAGAGATCGTCCGCGGAGATATCGATTTTGTCGGCCGCGTCTTCCAGTTCACGGACTCCACCGTGCGCTTTAACGGACCGCCAACAGATGCGCGGCTCTCGGTCCGTGCTGAACGGGACACGCCCGCCCTGACCGCGGGGGTGAATGTTACCGGAACGGTCACCGCCCCCGAGTTTGCCGTCACATCTGACCCGGACTTGCCGGAAGACGAGATTCTCTCTCGCGTTTTGTTCGGCCGGTCGCCAGCGCAATTGACTGCCCTCGAAGCGGCCCAACTCGCAGCCGCCGTCGCGCGTCTCTCCGGTGGTGGCGGCGCAGGATTTGACCTTGTCGGCCCGGTCCAAGACGCCCTTGGGGTCGATCGTCTTGACTTCGGTGTCTCCGAAGAAGGCGACGCGTCCGTCGGCGTTGGCGAATATATTGGGGACGATGTCTATGTTGAGCTGCGCACCAATGCCCGCGGGGATACCGGCGTGGCGGTGGAGTGGACGCCGCTACGGAGCCTTGCCATTGGCACCGAGCTTGGCGCGGCGGCCGAGCCCCGCTTCACCGTGCGTTGGCGCCGCGACTTCGATCTCCCTGGGGAAAGACCCGAGCCCGCGCCGGTGACAGAAGCGCCGTCCAGCGATGACACCCAGCCGGTGGATGAAGAGTCCGGTGGGGCGAAGGAGCCTTAAGCAGACCCAACGCGCCGTTCAAGTCGAAGAGAGGCCTAGGTCGTCTGGCGGGTCAACCGGCGCGTGAGCATGGAAACGCCATGTCCGATCGCAAATATGATCGGCATCATAACGATCAAACGTGGCAGGTCCGGTCCGAAAATCGAAATCAGGATGAAGAGGGCGGTCGCGGCCACGGCGAGCCAGTACACCGTTTCCGCACCCGGGCTTGGCCGTTCAGAGATGTGATGACCGGCGAGGGCGATGCCGACGAACATCACTGTGCCGAAAAGGCCTGCCCCAAGCACCAAGCCAAGCAATAAGGCGATCAGACCGGCGAGTAGGGCGGGAAGATTCGACATGGCGGACACGGGGCTCCTGGGTCAGGCAAAGGCGATGTGGTTGGCGAGAGGCAGCGCACGGATCCGCTGTCCCGTGGCTGCGAAAATCGCATTTGTAAGCGCGGGGGCAGCGGGCGGTGTGCCCGGCTCCCCGATACCGCGGATTTTCTCGCCATTTTCCAGAACGGCCACGTGGATCGGCGGTGTTTCGCGCAGGCGTAAACCATCATAATCATGGAAATTGCTCTGGCTAACGCGGCCATCGACCACTGTGATCTCGCCTTTAATAGCTGCAGATAGCCCGTAGATAATGCCGCTTTGAACCTGCGCTTCGATATTGCGTGGATCGAGGGCGGTGCCGACATCCACCGCCGCCCAAATGTTCACAAGGCGAATGCCATAGGGCGTGTTGGCGACTTCGAAGACTTGTGCGGACGGCACACCGAAGGACAGGTAGAAGGCGACGCCGCGGCCATGGCCGTCTGGCAACGGGCTGCCCCAATTCGACATGGCGGCAACGGCCTCGACGACCTTTCGACTGGGCTCATGCGACAGAAGCTGTAGACGCGCTTCGACCGGATCGAGGCCCGCCGCGTGGATCACCTCGTCGATTGCGGCTTCCTGGAAGAAGCCGCATTTAGACGCGCCGACGGAGCGCCAAAAGCCGAGTGGCAATGCAATCGGCGCCCGGTATCCCGTCACCCGGTAATTGGCGATCTCATAGGGGTTGTCCCAGGCATTCTGGACGATGGTGGGATCTGGAATGTTGAGATTCATGCCGCGGCGCGAAAAGCCGTCTATGGCCGTCGGCGAGGAAGAGACCTGCAAGTCGAAGGCATCGATACGGCCATCTTTGACGCAACCTGAGAATTTCGCGGCAGACAATGGTCGATACTGGTCGTGGCACATGTCCTCTTCGCGGGACCAGGTCATCTTGATCGGTGTGCCTTCCATCGCCATGGCGATGCGCGCAGCCTGTTTGACGAAATCGGTTTCGCTGCGCCGGCCGAATCCGCCGCCGAGATAGGTCGTGTGGATGCGGATCTTGCTCTCTGGAAGGCCGGTTTCCTCGGCCACCATGGTGCGCGCCATCGTTGGCGCCTGCGTGCCGGTCCAGATGTCCAACTCGCCATCTTTGTACCAACCGGTCGCGTTCATGGGTTCCATGGTCGCGTGGGCGAGATAAGGGACCTGGTAGGTGCCGCTGACGATTTCACCGTCGCTGAGCGCTGTCTCAATATCGCCGTCATCGCGGAGGCGGCTATCATATTCCGTATCGAAAGCCTGGTAGATGCTGGCTGTGATTTCGTCCTGGGATTTTGGA
Organism: Pseudomonadota bacterium; assembly: GCA_038534535.1. Taxonomy (GTDB): domain Bacteria; phylum Pseudomonadota; class Alphaproteobacteria; order Caulobacterales; family Hyphomonadaceae; genus CALLCD01. The sequence goes on along the minus strand of JBCAWP010000151.1, from coordinate 2,512 downwards.
TAGGACGGGCCTTCCCAATCGACCATGATATCCTGCGCCGCGCGGAAAGCGTACCACGTATTTGTTGCGACGATGGCCAGCCCATGGTCGAGGGCGATGACCCTTTTAACTTCCGGACGCTCGTCGACACCGTTCAGGTCAAAGCTGCGAATGCCAGAGCCGATATGGCAGTTCATCTTCACGGTCGCGTACAGCATATCCGGAAGTTGGACGTCGATCCCGAACTCCGCGGTCCCTGTGGCTTTTGCCACCATATCGACGCGGCGCTGAGATTTGCCGAGGATTTTCCATTCGGATTGAGGCTTCAAATCTGGATCTGACGGGACTGATTCTTTGGCTGCCGCCGCCGCCAACGCTGTATAGGCGAGGCGCGTGCCGTCCGGTGCGACGACGCTGCCATTATCTGTCTTCAGCGACCTTGCCGGGACACCCATTTCGCGAGCGGCCGCCTTGATGAGAACGGCACGGGCTCCGGCGCCGGCTTTGCGCAATTTGACGAAACTGTCCGGTGTGCTGGTCGACCCGCCGGTGCCTTGGTTTCCAAGGAAGCGCGAGATGACGCGCATGGCGTCGCGCGCAAATTCTGCTGAGGCGCTATTATCGGTGACCGGCTGGCCGGCAGCTTCGTCCATCAGGAGTTGGTTATAGTAAGCCTTGGAGGCCGGGGCGTGTTCGACCGCGACATCGGCAAGGTCGACGTCTAGTTCTTCCGCGACCAAGGCCGCGAGTGTTGTCATCACGCCCTGTCCCATTTCAGACCGTGGCGAGACGAGGGTGATGCCGGCGGCGTCGATTTTCACATAGGGCGTAATCGCTACCTGGCCGGGCTCCAGCGTGTCGAGGAGGGGGTTCTCAAAGGGTTCTTTGTAGGCCCAGTAGCCTACGGCGAAGCCGCCCGCGACAGCAGCCGATCCAAAAAGGAATGTGCGACGTGCAATTGTGCCGATGCCCATGGGTCTCAAGCCTCCCGAATGCTGGCTGCGGCGCGCTTCACCGCGGCGCGAATGCGTGGATACGTGCCGCAGCGGCAAAGATTTCCGGACATGGCCGCGTCGATATCCTCGTCCGTCGGGTCCGTGTTTTCGCTCAACAGTGCCGCCGCTGACATGATTTGTCCCGACTGGCAGTATCCGCATTGGGCGACTTGCTCTTCGATCCAAGCCGCTTGCACAGCGTGAAGTGCTTCCGGCGTGCCGAGGCCCTCGATCGTGGTCACCGCGCCATCGACAAAGCCAACTGGCGTCGAACAAGAGCGTACGGGCACGCCGTCAATATGCACGGTACAGGCGCCGCAGGCCGCGATCCCGCAGCCAAATTTCGGGCCCGTGATACCAAGCTCGTCGCGAAGTACCCAGAGGAGCGGCATGTCCTCATCGACATCTACATCGTGTGTTTGTCCATTGACTGAGAGCTTCATTGCCGGGGCCTCCGTCGAGCAAGTGAACACTGAGCATTGTGTTCAATACCTAGCGCAACGTCAATTGATGAAAAGTTGAAACCGGTACGGACGCGGTATGCCCCGATCAGCGTTCTGTTAGTCGCGGCATCAGGTCGACAAAGTTGCAGGGTTTATGGCGGCTATCGAGCTGGAGCGAGATCACCTTGTCCCAGCCATCCCGGGCCGCCCCGTTTGAGCCTGGCAGGCAGAAGACAAATGTTCCATTGGCAAGGCCAGCCAGCGCGCGCGACTGAAGCGTTGAGAGCCCGACCGTTTGGTAGCTGACCTGGTGGAAGATCACCGAAAACCCATCGATGATTTTTTCAAAGAGCGGCATCACGGCTTCCGGGGTCACATCCCGCCCTGTGAGACCTGTCCCGCCGGATGTGATCACGGCGTCGACATCCTCTGCCGCGATCCACGCCGACACAGCCGCCCGGATCGCCTCCACATCGTCTTTCACGACCTTGCGCTCAACGAGCTCATGGCCCGCCGTCTCGATCCGGTCCGCCAGCAGCTTTCCCGAGGTATCACTCTCAAGGTCACGCGTGTCGGACACCACAAGGACGCCGATCCGGATCGGACGGAAGGTGAGCGCATAGTCGATGCCAGACATAGGCCTCTTCTCCTTGAGAAATGCGGCGGGCTTGGCCATAGGCTAAGCGCACACTGGCCGGAATGCCAGACCATCGTCTTCCCCGCGAAAGGACAATAATCAGAATGGCAAGCTGGACACTTGGGATACTCGGCGGCTCCGGCCTTTATGACATGGAAGGCCTGCAGGATCGGCGCGTCGAACAGGTCGAAACACCATGGGGATCCCCTTCGGCGCCGCTCACCCGCGGGCGGATCGGCGATGTCGATCTCGTTTTCCTGCCGCGCCATGGCGCTGGCCATGTGCTGACGCCGTCTGCCGTGAACTACCGCGCGAACATCGACGCGCTGAAGCGGGCGGGGTGCACGGATATTCTATCAGTCTCCGCCGTCGGATCTCTGAAGGAGGATTATGCCCCCGGCGATTTCGTCCTGGTTGACCAATTCATTGACCGGACTTTCGCCCGCGAAAAGACCTTC
>JBCAWP010000150.1:0-6654 GCA_038534535.1 Pseudomonadota bacterium | reverse complement strand
CCGGCGCGCCATAAGGGCCTGGTCCGACGGCTTACTCGCCGCCATCATCAGAGCCGCCACGCGCACGCGCCGTACTCTTCTCTTCCAGCAATCTGCGCACCCGCTCACTCACTTCTGGAGGTTGTACAATCTCCGGCGGATCCTGCTCTTGCATATAAAGCGTTCGGCTTGGAAACGCGAAGCTCGTTCCGGCCCGCTCCACAATGTCGATCATGGCCAGCGCCAAATCTTCTTTGATCTCCAGCCATTCCCCCCAATTCGTCGTGCGGGTGAAGCAATAGATCAGGAAGTCGATCGAGGAATCATTGAAGGAATCAATGCGCACAAAAAGCGCGGTTTCAGGTGGATTGCTAAAGCGCGGATCGGTCCACAGCCAGGCTTCGGTTTCATCGCGAATAAATCGTAGCTGCTCGACGGTCGTGCGATATTCGACCCCAACCACCCATTTGATCCGGCGGTGGGTCATCCGCGCGAAATTGGTCACCGCATTATCGGACAACATGGCATTCGGAACATAGACCGGGCTCTTGTCAAAACGGCGGATCAGGGTCGAGCGGAAATTGATTTTCTCAACAGTCCCTTCGACCACGCCGTCCACTTTAATCCATTCGCCGGGCAGGAACCGACGCTCGCCAAGGATCAGAATGCCGGCAATGAGGTTCTTGAATAGATCCTGGGCGCCAAGACCAACGGCGATACCGAGCACGCCGAGGCTCGCGATAATCGGAGCGATGGAATAGCCCCAAATATCGACCACGGCGCCAAATCCGATAATGACCAGCACGACTTGAAGCGTTTTGGCCATCCAGTCGACAATTGCCGGAGAGAGGTTGGATTTCAGCCCCGTAAACAGGAACTCAAATGCGTTTACAGCGCGGGAGAGAGTCCAGAAAACCGCAATCGCGATGACCGATTGGACAATCTTATCCGCCAGTATCGCGGCTTCGCCTTCGATATCGACGACCTGCACGGCGATATACGCACCGATGATAACGGGAACGATTTTCAAGGGCGTCGCGATGGCTTTCACAAGCGCATCGTCGATCTGGGTATCAGTGCCCGCCGCAGCCCGGCTAATTGTTCGCACCACCGTGCGCGCGAACAGGCCCCGCACCATAAGGGAGGCAACAATCACACCAACGGCGACGATGATTTCTCCATAGGTGAGGCCGAAGGCGCCCTCATCCCAAACGGATTCTAAGTAAGCGACGCCGCCGTCAAAGCGCGCATGCAAATCTTCCAAAAACTGGCCCATGGGCGTTTCCCCTTTCGCCGGTTAGACAGCTCTTTCCTTGGTCGCGGTAAAGCGAATATCCGGGTTTTTCTCCGCGGCATATCCAGCATCCCAGGCATTCTTGCCAAGATAGACCGGCGCGCCGTCCAGATCGGTGCCGGACGCGGCTTTGTTCTTATCCATAAAGGCCTCAACCGCCCCGGCTACATCGCTCGAAAGCCACCGCGCGATGTTGTAAGGGGCGACCTCAAAATCGACGTCCAGGCCATATTCAGCGGCCACGCGCTCGGCCATCACATCAATCTGCAAGGCCCCCACCGCCCCAACGATCAAGTCTGATCCGATCGACGGTCGGAACAGCTGTGTCACCCCCTCCTCGGCCAGGCTCTCAAGTGCCTTCTTCAAATGTTTCTGTTTCATGGGGTCGCGTACCCGGGCACGCCGCAAGATTTCCGGGGCGAAGTTCGGGATGCCCGGAAATTGAAGGTCTCCCGTGACTGAAAGGCCGTCGCCGACACGCAGCTGGCCGTGATTCGGCACGCCGATGACGTCGCCTGCATAGGCGGTCTCGGCGATCTCCCGGTCTTGGGCCAGGAACATCAGGGGATTGTGCACATTGATCTGCTTTCCCCCGGCCGTCTTCAGGCGCATGCCGCGCTTGAACTCGCCAGACGAGAGCCTGAGGAAGGCGACCCGGTCCCGGTGGTTCGGGTCCATATTCGCTTGGATCTTGAAAACAAATCCCGACACAGCCGGATCGTCGGCGGTCAGCGTAATCGGCTCACCCTTGCGCATCGCCGCTTGTGGCCGCGGCCCCGGTGCGAACTCCTCCAAGGTCTGGAGCAATTGAAACACGCCGAAATGGCGGAGCGCCGATCCGAACACGACCGGCGTCATATGCCCGCCGAGATAGGCCTCACGGTCCATGTCCGGCAACGCCTCTCGGGCAAGCTCTGCCCCTTCGCGGAGCTCATCGAGAAGCGATCCCTCCAGGGTTCCCGCAATCGCATTTCCGCCCATGGACACCCGCTCTGTTTCCGGCAGACCTGTATCGGCGTTCTTACCGTCGGTCTTCTGGAAGACGAGAAACTCCTCGGCCCGCAGGTCCATCATGCCGCCAAAGCGCTGCCCACTCGCAGCGGGCCAATAGAGCGGTGAGGTATCGAGCTGCAGCTTATCGGCGATCTCATCCAACAGGGCGAACGGGTCCTGCGCCTCCCGGTCCATCTTGTTGATGAAGGTGACGATCGGAATGTCCCGCATCCGGCACACTTCAAAGAGTTTCAGCGTTTGCGGCTCGATCCCCTTTGCTGCATCCAGCACCATAACCGCCGAGTCCGCCGCCGTGAGCGTCCGGTAAGTATCCTCGGAGAAATCCTCGTGGCCCGGCGTATCGAGCAAATTGAACACCAGCCCGCCATGCTCGAACGTCATCACCGATGCCGACACGGAAATCCCGCGATCGCGCTCGATCTTCATCCAGTCAGACCGCGTCCGCCGCCGTTCCCCACGCGCCGCCACCTCACCTGCCAGGCGAATAGCCCCGCCCGCTAGCAGCAGGTTTTCTGTGAGCGTCGTCTTGCCCGCATCGGGGTGAGAGATAATGGCGAAGGTCCGCCGGCGCGCGGCTTCTTCGGCAAAGGTCAGCGACATGCAATCTGGTCCGGTATCAATTTAGACACCGCACCTAAAGGGCTTCCGCACTGAAGAAAAGAGACCTTAAGCGGCGCTCGCCCAGAAGCTCTTGATCGTTTCGACCCCGCCTTTGGATAATTCGCGCTGCAATCCCTGGAGCACGACTTCCGGCAGCACGTTAAGTTTTGCCGTGTTGTTGCCATCAAACAGCGCCGCGTTGGCGCCTGTCTTTGCGATGATCAGCGCGGCCAGATCCGTCGCTGTTTCCGCATCCAGTGCAAGCCCATCGCCCGTCAGGTCATTGACCACCATGATTGAGAAATCGACCGCGTCACTGGCCCGCATCGCGGCAGGATCACCGCAGCCGATCCGCCGCCAATGCTTGGCCACGTAAAGCTCGGGTGCATCAACTTCGACAATTGTCGAGTTCAAGAGAAATAACATGGCGCAGTTCCCCTGTCTGGCGTCGAGTCGGACTGTTGCCCAGGCTCGGTTAACCAAAAACTAAAATCCGGCAGGCTTACGGCCCATCAACGGGCTCGGTCAGAAAATGTCGCCCCAGCTTGTCTTCGATCTCAACGATCCAGATGTCCGGGTCACGGCTTCGGGCCCGTTCAATATAGGCGTCGACCTCGCCTTCAGCGGGTCCAACACCTTGAAGCGCCAAATTGAGAAAAATGCGCGCGCCCTCCGGGCTGGTCCCCGGCGCGTAAAGTGCGGCTTCCCCATTAAGCGTCGCCACCTTAACGAGCACATCCCCCCGGTCAGCATCACCGGACCGCAAGACAAATCCCCCCGCGCCAGACAAATTCGCCCGGCGCAAGAGCGCATCGACCCAGAGCTTTGTTGGCAATCGCGCCGGCGTGCCCGTCACTGCGCAGCATCCTTAAGAGGCGTAATATCCGCAAGGTCAGCCGCTGGCAGGATCACCGTGACGGTCGTCCCGGCACCCGGCGCCGTATCAATCGTCACCTTCCCGCCGTGCAGCTCGACAAATTTATGCACGACCGCAAGGCCAAGCCCGGTCCCTGCGCGGCCATGGGCATTCCTGCCCTGTGCAAACGGCGCGGCGATCCGGTCAAGATCCGCCTGATCCATGCCGGCGCCCTCATCGCGCACGGACAAGAAGACGTCCTGCTTTGAAGGTCCGGCCGAGAGTGTCACCCGTCCGCCATCATGGGAATATTTGATCGCGTTCGATACGAGGTTTTGCCAGATTTGCCGCACGGCCCTCGGGTCCGCCTGGCTCCAAACCTCCGCCAAAGACGAACCGAAGACAAGCGTCACACCTGATCGGCGCGCCTGGTCTTCAAGCTGCCGCAGGACAGAGGTTCCACTCGCCACCAGGTCCAGCGGCTCAACTTCCAGCGAATGGCCGTCGGCCTCGGCTTTTGCCAAGTCTAGAATATCCTCGACCAGCAGCATCAAATCCTGTCCGCTTTCATGGATGATTGCCGGATAGTCTTTGTAAGCCTCCGGCAGAGGTCCCCGCAGTTCCGCTTTCATGAGATCCGCAAAGCCGAGGATCGCATTGAGCGGTGTTTTCAGATCATGCCCAAGACCAGCAAAGAACGCGGTCCGCTCCATCAATGCGGTTTTAGCCGCCTCAAGTTCCAACCGCCGCGCCTCATCGACCATGCCGTCGGGGACTGGCACAACCGTGATCCACCGGCGCCCATCGGCGCCGTCGCGCTCAATCGCGAGGCCGCGTAGGCCACTCGACAAGGTCACGCCACCGCTAAGGTCCGGCTCGAGCGCCTCTTCGATATCCGCCCCTGGGACAAGAGCTGTCGGTGCCAATGACTGGTCTCCCAATAGGCGCCTGACCCGTCCGTCTGTAGACACATCAATGATCAGCGCCGGCAGCTCGGCAGGGGCCGGATCAACGTCACCTGTGATGGCTTGCGTCTGCGCGACGACACCGTCTGGACGCAGGGCCGCCACCCAACTCAAAAGGCACGCCTGGAAGACAGCCGCCACCGTCCAGGGCAACACCAAAGGCGCCAGCTCGGCGGGGACCGACGCGGACCACCCCATCAATCCAGCGATGAGCGCCATCGCAAAAATGAAGCCCGAGAAGGACGCGGCCTCGATGGCCGAGCGGCCTTTCCCAGCCCCGAGGAGCGTCAAAGGACCGATCAGAAGAACGATCAAAAGCGGCGAAATTGCCCCTCCGGTAATCGCCATTGCCCCGAGCGCAACGAGCGACCAGGTCACAACCAAAAGGTCTGCCCCAAGACCTAAAAGGACGCCGTCGCCTCCAATGGACCCCCACCAGACGAAAACCGGTAGGATGGAAACGAAAAAAACGAGAAAAATAGCCCAGATCTCGCCGCCCGCCAGTAAGGATACTCCGCCAGCAATGAGCGCGAAAAACAGCCATGCAAATTGCGCAAAGTTAATTTGCTCCGTCACGCCTTCGTCTAAAGATTTAAGTGTGCGTTGACGTTTTCCGGTGACCATTTTTTCCAGTTATCGAATTCTGCAGTTCTGGGCAAAGAAAACGCACATCAAGCAGTTTTCCAGCGGTGCAGTTTCGGTCAAATTGGCACATGAGCATAGGCGGAGCGGTTTCATGGCAATGACTTTCAAATGGGCAGCGGCGTTCGTGCTCGCGGCCTCGGTTTCAACAGCCGCTTCAGCGGAAGATGCAAAGGCGGTGCCGGTCTCGACCAATGCCAGCGCTGTCGCCTCCTCAAGCGATACGATCTCCCGTGCCGCTGCCGTCTACGGGACATTCCATTCAGACGTTGGCGAGTTGAAAAGCCAGCCCCTCCAATCAGCCCGGGACATTACCACAGCGCTCGACAATCTTGGCGGCCAGAATGCCGGCGAACTGTCAAATGGCTGGCTCGCTTACTCGGCGCTCGTCGCCTCCCAGTCTCCAGAATTCCGGGCCGCAGTCCGCGATATCGAAGGCTTTTACGGACGTGACCGTGTGATGCTCGGCTTCCGCAACGATATGGGCTATGCGCGCACGCTGGAAGGCGGCGGTCTCGCCGTCAACGCGGCGCTCACGGCAACGGATGCCGACAGCCGTCGCCTCTCAAGCGCCGCCTCCTACGTGAAAGAGCAGGCTTACACGCTGCAAGGATCCAGCTGGGCCAAAGCGCGCATCGGCAACACTGACGGTATTGTAACGAAACTCAACAGCGCCTCTAAAGCGGGCCGCGCGCCAAGCGCAACCGTCATGTCGGCCCTTCAGTCGCCGTCGATCGACGGCGCCCTCACACAAGCGGGCGGATCGAGCTCGGCGTCGCTCTGGGACGGTGTTATGGATGCGGCCACCGGTGTCCGTTTCCCGAGCCTGCGCAACCCTAGCCTCACGGCTCGGCGCGCAAGCATCCGCCAGGGCCGCGAGCAAATCGCAGACCGGATCGCGACCCTTGCTGCTTACCGCGTGATGGGCGTTGACGACGAGACGGCTGGACAAATCTCAGCCGCCATGGCCGACACCGAAACCTCATCCTGCATCCGCCGTTCGCAGCTGAACCTCCAGCAGTGCGTCGCGGCGGCCCACCAACAATACGAACTTCCCTTCTGCATTGGCGAGCATGCGCTCCGAGGCGTTTAAGGGCGGGTTTGCCTTCCCAAGATCGATAATGTGCGCATAGCGCGCCTCCCAGTCATCCAGAAAGGCGAAATCATCTTTTAGATCGTTTGCGGTCGTTTCAATCGTCATGCAGGCCATTTGGGTGCAAACCGCGCAAAAGAAAACCCCCGGGGTTGATGGCAACCCCGGAGGCAGAACGGAAAAGCACACGTCTGAACTCCATTCACTCGTC
>JBCAWP010000149.1:0-6689 GCA_038534535.1 Pseudomonadota bacterium | reverse complement strand
CCTGAACGGTTCGGCGGATTTCTTCATCGCGCCCAATCACCGGATCGAGCTTCCCTTTCCGGGCATCTTCCGTGAGATCGCGCGTATATTTCTTGAGGGCCTCGTAGCCTTCTTCTGCATTCTGGCTATCGGCGGTCCGACCCTGGCGCAAATTGGCAATAGCCCCTTCAAGAGCCTGGGGTGTGACGCCGGCGTCGCGAAGCGCAGCACTCGCGGCGTCTGCCGTTTGGGTTGCGAGGGCCAAAAGAAGCCGTTCGCTTGTGACAAAGCTATCACCCGCAGATTTTGCCTGCTTCTCGGCATCCACGAGCAGTTTTGCAGTTTCGTTGGAGGCATAGAGCCGTCCGTCCCCGCCCGAGACCGAGGGAATTTTCTGTAAAGCTGCGGCGACGCCCTGTTCAACACGCTCCGGCTGACCGCCGGCAGCCCGGATGAGATTCACAGCCAGATGGTCGCGATCATCGAGCAGTGCCGCCAGAATATGGCTTGGGGTCAGTTGTTGGTGATTTGCACTGAGCGCAGCTGATTGTGCACCTTGTAAGACGCTGCGCGCGCGATCTGTGTATTGATCAAGATTCATGTGTCCCCCTCCTTCGAAGCAGGGCTTATCGGTTTAACTCTTCACCCGCCGAGCCGATCCCGCACGGGTGCTATAACGTCAGACGCCCGCTCTGCAGCACGCCTGTTTGGTTGATTTGGATGTGGTTATGACCCGCACCGAACACAAGTCGTTTGACCGAACAGACAATGATCAATTCCAATAAAATTGGACGCCGGCGCTTAAGCCTCTCTGAAGCGATTTGCCATAACATCCAGGGGAATAAAGTTGAGGATGATGCAGTATGGGCGGTTGGCTTTCAAAACTCGCGGTTTTTGGCCGCGATAAGCGAGACAAGGCGGTCGAAGATGCCGAGGCATTGACGATCGCTGAGCGCTCCGGTGGGCGCGCCCCCGCATTCAAGGACGCCGTAGTCACAACGGACAGCGGCGCACGGGTGCGTGCCATCGCTCTAGACTTTGACCCTCTCGGCGCGCGGGTCCGTTTCATGTCCCACCCGTCCTTTGATGGCATTGTTCGCTTGTCGATCAACGGGGTGTGTAAGCAGCGGGCTGCACGCGTCGCCTGGCGCGACAATAATGATGTCGGCCTGCAATTCCTCGACGACGCAGCCTGATCCCTTAGCGCTTCGGAACGCCGACTTTGTCGAGGCGCCAGCGCAGCGTATCGATCCGGTCCTGCCCGAAGAAAGGCTCATCCTGGAAGACCATTGTTGGCACGCCCCAATGGCCGGCAGCCTGTAGCGCGTCCTGGTTCGCTTCAATGTCCGTGATTGGATCATAGGTTTCGAGCGCCGCTTCCATTTCGGCCAGATCTAGCCCCGCCTCAGCGACCGCGTTTGCTAACCGGTCACCTTGATCCCAACCCGGCTCACCTCCCCAGATGAGGTGGGAGACGTGATAGGCGAGATCGATCCCTTTGCCGCGCCGCTGCGCTTCAATTCCAAGGCCGGTAAGGCGATATATGTAAGGCTGATCGTCAGCGACCTCGAAGGTCGCCATATCCTGGACGATGGGATCTGGCGACGGGAAGCTAAAGTTCATGCCCAGAAACTGCGCCCGCCGAAACATATCGACCATGATGTATTGGACGCGGGTCCTATCGCCGGTGAAGAGCGCCTCTTTGGAGCGGACTGCGATTGGTAAAACCGGTCGAAAATTGACCTCGACCTCATAATCCTCGCGGAGCCGAAAGAGGTCCGGCGTTACAAGATATGAATAAGGGCTGCGGAAGGACCAAAAGACATCGATCGAATAGGCCATGGTGGGAACCTCGGTTGAGTATCTATTCTAAAAGGGAAATCTGAGTATCGGGATTTAGATCTTCGCGCGGATCCGTGACGTGTCCGGCGGGAAAGAAAACCGCTATTGCAGGCGCCGCCGTGTCCAGACAAAGCAGGTGATTATTATCCCCGTCATTTAGGTCAGCGAGCGCGAAGGGGGCGATTTGAGTTTTCGTGCCATCGCTTTGCTGTGTTGTCACCTTGTAGAGCTGGCGTTCGACATCGCCCGCGTCGTCACCGCCGGGCTTAGTGATGCCGCCATTCCAGGTGACCCGGACAATCTGAGCCGTACCCACCGGGCAGCGATCCCCGCCGCCCCATGGTAATGCCGTTGCCGCTCCGCCAAGATCCCAATCAGCTTCTGGTACGACCTCAGCCCAAACGATTGTGGGGCCATCTTCTAAGGGTGTAGCGTTCACCTTGGCGCCCTTGAAATTCACCGATTGGTCGAGGGACAAGACATTGCCGGTGATTTCAATCGTCACCGGCTGATTATCGAGACTGCCATAATTACCCGCGAGCAAAGCCGTCCGCAATTCGCCAGGGTCATCGGCCGGCGCGAGGGTCAGGCAAGTAACCTCCCCAATAGCACCGGACGCCATCGTGACCTTAAAATCGCCGGGCTCCAGTGTCGCGATATCAACCTCATCGGAAAAGATGACCGGCATACCATCCCCACCGCCAGCGCCTTCGCACCCAACACGGTCCGTAGTCCCTTCTGGCAAGGCATTGTCCAATCCAAAAAAGGCCGACACTAAGTAGGCGTCTTCGGTGCGCTCAACATCGGTGACCGTCGTGTCCGTCTGCGAATAAGTGTCGAGCGTTCGCTCATAGCTTGCAATCGCCCGCGCGAGGCCCACGGTCTGGCAACTCGCTAGGATTAAAGCGCTCGCGACGACAAAGGGTATTGGCGAACAAGAATATTTGACGCGCGACATATCCTATCCCTCCAATTTAGCTGGCCCGATTGCCAGGCTAATCGTCTCTTCCGTCTGCCGTTGGGCACCAGACAGTTCATGCTGACACGCCCGTGTCGCCTCGGAAACCGGTGCGCTCAAAAGACCCGCAAGCGTGTCCGCGAGATTATTGACGAACTTATCAGCGCTCGGCCCAAGAAACCCTGTCTTCTGAGCCGCCCGGTGGACCAGGCAGGCCGCAAGGTAACGCAAGGCCCCGTCGAGCCTCAGCTGAAACAGCTCATTATCAAGGGCGGTTAGCTGATCTCGTAGCAGTGCCCCAATCCGGCGAGCGCCCGCGCTATCCACGGTCAAAGGGGCTTCGCTCGCTTCGCCTTCTGCAAGCGCGATTTCATGTCCAAACGCCCGGATCGCATGTCGGAACCCTGGATCGCTTCTCGCCAGTTCAAAGGCGGGCATCACCATAAGTTTGCAAACGGCGCGCAAGTCTGGTGCAGGATCGATCGCCAGCAAAGCATCCGTCAGGTCTGCGCGTTTTATCTTAATAGCCCGACCCCGCTCAGCGCGAATGGCCGCCACGAGGCCCGGAAAACTCTTGAAATGATAGTGGAGCGCGGAGGCATTGTTTTGTCCCGCTGCGCTGAGAATGTCCTTGATCGCGACATTTTCGATGCCGCGCTCGGCAATCAATTTTTCGGCGGCCCTCATCAGAGATCGCCGGGTCATCTCGCCGCGATTAAGGCGGCCATCGGATGGATTGTCCAGGGTTGTCTTGAGTTCCAACCTTCTCTCTCCATTGCCCAAATTAATGTTCTCGATTAATATCGTCTAGAAGACAGACGCGCAAGCAGACACAGGGGCGAACATGTTACGGTTATTTCTGATCGGCCTCGTCGTCGTCCTAGGTGTCGCCCTCGCCGTCTCTTTCGCCGTCACGCAAGACGGCAAATATGTGACACCTGAAGGGGCTGGAAGCGTCACAGTGAATACGAAAGAGTTCGAAGCATTTCCGCTTCCGGACTATGCGGCGGCCGCGCTCACCGAGGAATACAAAAGCTACTTCATCGAGGTTGAGCCCGGCATTAAAATCCACGTGCTGGAGGTCGGTTCCGGCTTTCCCGTTTACCTGCAACACGGCAATCCGACGTCCGGCTTTCTTTATCGGAAGGTGGCGGCGCATCTTCCGACGGATCGCGTGCGGCTCATCATGCCGACAATGGCCGGCCTCGGATTTTCGAGCAAAGTCCCTGCGAGCGCCCACACGCTCGACAATCATACGCGCTGGATGAATGGCGTTCTGACCGAGCTTCAGATCGAAGAGGTTGTATATGTCGGCCAGGATTGGGGCGGACCGGTAGGAATGGGTGCCCTTGCGCTTTCTCCAGGCCTCCTAAAGGGGGCCGTTATCATGAACACCGGGCTAAACGCGCCCAAGGAAAAGCGCGCCCTTTCGCAGGCACATGCGACAGTCAAGACGCCCGTCGTCGGCGAACTTCTCCTCGAAGTCTTCGTGTCTATTTTCGACCGTCTGCCAGAGTTGCAAGGCGATCCAAGCTCGATCCCGCCAAGCGTCTCTGATCTATATGGACGACCTGTTCTGGAGAGCGGAAACGCAAAAGCGCCCGTAGCGCTCATGAGGATGGTGCCAGATGGGCCGGACCATCAAAGCGCTGCCAATATGAGAACGATCGAGGCCTATGTGCAGGCACTCGATATCCCGGTCGAGCTTGTCTGGGGTGCGAATGATCCGATCCTCGGTGAAGCCTTATCGGTGATGGCGCAGAACTTCCCAGACGCACCAGTTCTAGAAACGCCCGCCGGGCACTTCCTCCAGGAAGAAGTGCCAGAGGAGATTGCCGCCGCGATTATGCGCGTGGTCGACAAAACTCAAAGCGACACTGAAACATCTGCGCCGCAAGACGCACCGGGGGACGAAGAGTAGCGCGCCGCGCCTATGCGCAGCCGCCGGCCACAAAAGGGGAGCAAGGCATCATGTGGACACGCGCCTTGATAGGTATACTGGGCATTATTCTCGTTGCGGCGGGGCTATTTTGGCTCAACCGCAAGGCTATCATCCTCCACATGGTCACCAATGGGGACCGGATCGAAGTGGCCGGAAATAGGCCGGTGGATTGGGACCAGTCTTCAAACACCCAGACGGATCGAACATCGGGGCCGCCGAACATTATCTTCATCCTAGCCGACGATCTCGGCATCAATGATATCTCGACATTTGGCGGCGGTGTCGCAGACGGGCGCGTTCCAACACCCCATATTGATCGCCTCGCCGCCGATGGCGCCGTGTTCACGAACGCCTATTCCGGCACTGGGACGTGCGCACCCTCACGCGCCATGCTGATGACCGGGCGGTATCCCACCCGAACCGGGTTTGAGTTTACGCCAACACCCGATGGTATGGGACGGATCGTCTCAATGTTCGCGAATGATATGACCCCCCGTGGCACGCTTCCACCGGTCACTTGGAACAGGAGCCGATCGAATGAGGGCCCCACTTACAGCGACCAAGGCTTGCCCGGCGAGGAGATTACAATCGCCGAAGTCTTAAAAGAGAGCGACTACCACACTGTTCACATCGGCAAATGGCACCTTGGACGCGCCGACCCGTTTCGCGCGGTGTCGCAAGGGTTCGACGAAAGCCTTTTAATGGCGAGCGGCCTGTTCTTACCTGAAGACGATCCGAACACGGTGAATGCGAAGCTGGACTTCGACCCAATCGACATATTCCTATGGGCGCGAATGCAGTACGCCGCTGATTTCGACCGTGCGGGCGAAACGATTACGGACGACTGGTTCGAACCGGGCGGCTATCTCACCGATTACTGGACCGATGAGGCCCTTAAGGTCATCGAGGCCAATAAGAGCCGCCCCTTTTTCCTCTACCTCGCTCATTGGGGGGTACATACGCCCCTTCAAGCCACACGCGAGGATTATGAGGCCGTTGGAGATATTCAGCCGCACCGGCTGCGCGTCTATGCCGCCATGATACGCGCACTCGACCGCAGCGTCGGACGCATCATGGATAAACTCGAAGCGGAGGGCCTCGCGGAGAACACGATCATTGTCTTTTCGTCCGATAATGGCGGGGCGGGGTATATCGGCGTTCCAGACGTGAATGCGCCCTATCGCGGTTGGAAAATCACATTGTTCGAAGGCGGTATCCGTGTGCCACTCTTTGTAAAATGGCCGCAGCGCATCGCGCCGGGCACAACCATCGAGGATCCGGTGGCCCACATCGATGTCATGCCAACACTCGCAGCCGCCGCAGGCGCCGAGCTTCCAACAGACCGCATCATCGATGGGCGCAATTTATTAGCGGCTGCGACGGGTGCGGGTGACATTGATCGTCCGAACGATGCCATCTTCTGGTCGAGCGGCTTTTACAAAGTAGTTCGGGCCGGCGATTGGAAACTCCAGGTAAACGAGAAGCAGGGCATGGCCTGGCTCTTCGACCTTGCCGAAGATCCGACGGAGGCTGTCAATCTTGCAGAAGACCGGCCTGAGAAACGGACTGAACTAGAGGCGCTTATCACCGAGCACTACCGCGACGCGCGGCCACCTTTATATAGCCACACGCTAGAGAGCCCGATCCGGCTCGATAAGACAAATGCCGACCCGCCGGAACCCGGCGACGAATACGTGATCTGGCCAAACTAGATAGACTACTCCGCTTCCGGAATATCCCGCACAATCCGGAACCCGATATGGTTTGACGAGAAATCGCTGTCCTGGGGTTGGCGGGCGGCAGGGCGATAGCGACGACAGAAATTGTCCGCACAGAGATAAGACCCGCCTTTGATTGTCCCCTGACGCGGGCCAAAGGGCGTCGCGGTCCACTCCCACACATTTCCAATCATATCGTAGAGGCCGATCTCAGAGGACTGGAAACAGCCGACAGGTGCGGCCCCGCGAA
>JBCAWP010000148.1:0-6738 GCA_038534535.1 Pseudomonadota bacterium | reverse complement strand
CCTCAATCTTCTGGAACAGGACGTCTGGTGGCGAAATTGGAAGGCCGATGGGCAGAGCCGACAAGAGCCCTTCATCATCAGCGGACGGCCATTGCCGATTGCCGGCCGGAATGCCAAGGGCATCAAGAATGCGCGCGGCCGCGTCCGGAATGATCGGTTGGGCGATGATCCCGAAAATCGCGACAAGGTTCAGGCCCGTGCGAACACCGATCGCAGCAGCCTCGACGTCGCTCTTATACTTTACCCAGGGCTCAGCCTTTGTGAGATACTCATTGCCGGCGGCCCATAGGGCACGGGTTTCCGCGGCGGCCTTGCGAAACTCCATCGCCTCGTAGTGCTCGCTCAGCGTGCGCAGCCGCGTACGAAGCTCTTCAGCAATCCAAGCTTCGGCCTCGCCCGGTGCGCCGCCATCGGGCACCTGGCCGTCAAACTTCGAGACTGTGTACTTGGTGATTCGATTGACGAAATTGCCGAGCACATTTGCGAGGTCGGAATTGATCGAGGCCTGGAAGCCTTCCCAGGTAAAGGCCGCATCCGATCCTTCGGGCGCATTTGCCGTTAGATACCAGCGCCAATAATCGGCCGGTAATAGCTCCAGCGCCTGGTCCATAAAGACGCCGCGTTTCTGGGTTGTGGAGAATTTACCGCCATACCATGTGACCCAGTTGAAGGCTTTTAACTTGTCGACCGTCTTCCAGTCTTCGCCGGACCCGAAAATCGTGACGGGAAAGCTCACCGTGTGGAAGGCGACGTTGTCCTTGCCCATGAACTGGACGTACTCGACGTCTGCCGCGCCAGAATTAGTGCGCCACCAGGTCTTCCAGGCGTCTGCATCGCCGCGGGCTTTCGCCCACTCCTCAGTGGCGGCGATATAGGCGATCGGCGCATCGAACCAGACATAAAAGACCTTGTTTTCAAATCCGGTCCGCACCGCTCCGTCGGTGGACGTTACATCGACCCCCCAGGACAAATCACGCGTGATCGCTCGGTCGCGCAATCCCTCGTCCAGCCATTTCAAGGCGATCGACCGGGCGAGCTGCGGCCAGTCAGACGCAGCCTCGACCCAGTCCCGGATCCGGTCTTGCATTTTTGATTGCAAGAGGAAGAGGTGTGCGGTCTCGCGGATCTCGATATTACGCCCGCCGGACACCGCTGAGTACGGCTCAATCAGATCGACGGGGTCGAGCAATCGCCCGCAATTGTCGCACTGATCGCCTCGCGCTTTTTCGTAACCGCAATGCGGGCAGGTCCCTTCGACATACCGGTCCGGCAGAAATCGGCCATCATCAACGGAATAGACCTGCTTCGACGAGCGCTCTTCGATCAGACCGTTCGCCTCCAATTGCGCCGCAAAATGCTTTGTGAGGGCGTGGTTTTCCGGGTGAGATGATCGCCCAAAGTGATCATAGGAAAGCGCAAATTTGTTCCCGGCTGCCCGCTGGATCTCGTGCTGTTCATCGCAATAGGCCTGAACGCTTTTGCCTGCGGCCTGCGCGGCAAGCTCGGCCGGTGTTCCATGTTCATCCGTTGCGCAGATATAGAGCACGTCGTGGCCCGCCAGCCGTTGAAACCGTGCATAGACATCTGCCGGTAACATCGACCCCGCAAGGTTCCCGAGGTGTTTGATTCCATTGATATAGGGGAGAGCCGACGTGATCAGGATCCGACGGCGGCCTGTCGAACCGGACATAGCCATCTTTCTGTAAGGATGATCTTTGACCCCTTACTACCCGAAGCCTCGTAAAAGAAAACGGTTGAAGCCTACCTTAATGACAAAAAAGACCCCGGACGGGTATGCCGCGTCCGGGGAGTTTAGAGCGTCCGCGCCCTTGGCGGGCGCGGTCAGGGAGTGCGCTCGATTAGCTGTTCAGGGCTTGCAGCGGGATGATACGGACATCGACACGCCGTGAGAGGGGTTCAACAGGCTCCCCATCCAGTGCGCCTGCCTCATGCGAGACGGCTCGCGGCTCGAATGGGGCGGCTATGCCATTATCTTCGAGTGCTGACAGAACCGAGACTTCGCGCGCTGCGGTGAGCATCGATCCGTCGGGATCAAAAGACATCGTTTCGGTCTGGATTGAAGCAATATCGCACCCATCAAGGCGCTTAGCTTGAGCCTGAAGGGCACGCTGCGCCGCGTCCGTTAGGCGCTCGGACCCCACCTGAAAGTAAACCGTGAGGTCGACAATATCACACCTTGCTGGGGCGTCCGCGGCGGCAGTTCCGGCCAAGGCGGCGAAAGATACGGCACAAGCGATCAGTTTCATTTTCATCATCAGCTCCTCTTGCTGCGCCTTAATGTTTCCAATGGAATGAGGCGGAAACGTGCGACAAAGCGGGCGATTGGGGCCGTCACGCGGTTATTGAAAGAAATTTGGTGCGCGCAACCCTTGCGGGGGCCTGGTACGTGCCATAGGTCCGTCGCACGCAAGTCCTGTTCTGGAGCTCTATGATTCATGGCTGACGCCCCTCGCATTGTTGGCATCGGCGGGACTTTGCGCCCGCAATCATCCACTGAGAGTGCTGTGGCCGATGTCCTCAAATTTGCCCGCGACCTCGGCGCGGAAACGGTCTTGATCGGGGGGGGGGACCTCGAAATGCCGTTTTACTCAACGCTCGACACAAGCCGGACACCCAAGGCGGAGGCCTTGGTCGACGCCCTGCGTACTGCTGATGGCGTCGTCATCGGGTCGCCCGGTTATCATGGCGGCGTCTCTGGTTTGGTCAAAAACGCGCTCGACTATGCCGAAGACCTGCGAGATGACGCGCGGCCCTATCTGGATGGCCGGGTTGTCGGCCTCGTCGCGTCTGCCGCGGGAGACCAGGCCGGCATGACAACTCTCGGCATGTTGCGGGACATTACGCACGCGCTTCGCGGCATTCCTACACCCTATGGCTGCATCTTCAATGCCGCCGATCGCTCGCCCGAGGCAGTGGCGGGACGGCAAAAGAAATTGCAGCTCCTTGCGGGCCAAGTCGTCGAGGTCGCGAAGGCTCTGAAACACGCTCAGGCGTGACGTCCGGTCACACACCGGCTTTTGCAAAAAACTGTCATAAGAACGCGTCACGAGTGGCCATTGCCTGTTGCACGCGGGGCGAAAGCATCCTAGTCCGGCGCAAAACCAGTAGGTGTTTGAAACATGACCGATATTGAGCGATTTGCCCTAGATTATCTGCCTGTAATTCTGTTTTTGGGCCTCGCTTTAGCGCTTTCGCTTCTCTTCATTATCGGCGCATTTGTCTTGGCGCCCTCCGAACCGGATCCTGAAAAAAACTCGGCTTATGAGTGTGGCTTTAATGCCTTTGACGATGCGCGGATGAAGTTTGATGTCCGCTTTTATCTCGTCGCCATCCTCTTCATTATCTTCGATCTGGAAGTGGCCTTCTTGTTTCCCTGGGCGGTGAGCCTCGGCGAGGTCGGTCTTCTCGGGTTCTGGTCGATGGTCGCATTTCTCGGCGTTCTCACAGTCGGCTTCATCTACGAGTGGCGCTCCGGCGCCCTTGAGTGGGAGTAGGTTCAGTGGGAGAGAGCGCTAAACCCTATGCATTGACGGCCGGCCGGGCCGGCGTTGAGGGCGGTCATGCCGTAAAGCAAAATGATCCGTTCTATACGGGCTTGTCGGACGAATTGGCTGACAAGGGCTTCATCGTGGCCTCAGCCGAGGACTTGATCGCCTGGGCACGGACCGGTTCGCTCATGTGGATGACTTTTGGTCTCGCGTGCTGCGCTGTTGAGATGATGCATGCGGGCAATCCACGTTATGATTTGGAGCGTTTCGGTATGGCGCCGCGGGGCAGCCCGCGCCAATCGGACGTGATGATTGTGGCTGGCACGCTCACCAACAAGATGGCGCCGGCGCTTCGCAAAGTTTACGACCAGATGCCTGAGCCACGCTACGTTGTTTCGATGGGCTCGTGTGCGAACGGTGGCGGGTATTATCACTATAGTTATGCTGTTGTGCGGGGATGCGACCGGATTGTCCCAGTCGATATTTACATTCCGGGATGTCCACCAACAGCCGAGGCCCTCGTTTACGGTCTTCTGCAGCTTCAGAAGAAGATCCGCCGCGAAGGGTCGATTGAGCGCTAGGGGAGGTCACGAATGTCCGACAGGGAAGCCCTGGCAGCACTTATTGATGGGCTTGATGCCCGCATGTCCCATGGTCTGAAGGGCCATGACATCATGCGCGACGAACTCACCGTGCATGTCGCGCGTGAGCATATTGTCCCAGTTGTGCGGTTCTTGCGCGATGCGAGCGGGTTCAGCTTTGAAACCTTGGTCGATATCTGTGGCGTCGATTATCCGGAGCGACCAGAACGGTTCGAGGTCGTTTATCATTTTCTCTCGATGCAATTGAATCAGCGCATTCGCCTGAAGACGATGACAGACGAGCAAACGCCGATACCGAGCATCGTTTCGCTTCATCCGAGTGCCAATTGGTATGAGCGCGAAGCCTTCGACATGTATGGCATCCAATTCTCTGGTCACCCGGACCTCCGGCGGCTCCTGACCGATTACGGATTTGAGGGTTATCCATTGCGCAAGGACTTCCCGCTCACGGGATATGTCGAGGTTCGCTACGACGATTTGGAGAAGCGGGTGGTCCAAGAGCCTGTGCAATTGACCCAAGAGTATCGAAACTTTGATTTCCTCTCCCCCTGGGAAGGCATGACTAATGTCATTCCTGGCGATGAAAAGGCGGAAACAGAGAATGGCTGATGATCTGACAGTCGGCGCCCACGAACACGAAGATCGAAAGTTCACCCTGAATTTCGGTCCTCAGCACCCTGCAGCGCACGGCGTGCTGCGGATGATCCTGGACCTTGATGGCGAGGTGGTCGAGCGCGTCGATAGCCATGTGGGCTTGCTCCACCGGGGCACCGAAAAGCTGCTCGAATACAAGACTTATCTGCAAGGGTTGCCTTATTTCGACCGGCTCGACTACTGCGCGCCGATGAACCAGGAGCACGCTTGGTGTCTTGCGATTGAGCGGCTTTTGGGGGTCGACGTGCCGCGGCGCGCCTCGTTCATTCGGGTCCTCTATTCAGAGATCGGCCGGTTGATGAGCCACATTCTGAATATCACGACCCAAGCGATGGATGTGGGTGCCCTGACCCCGATCACTTGGGGGTTTGAAGAGCGGGAAAAGCTTTGCGTCTTCTATGAACGCGCCTGCGGCAGCCGTATGCACTCGGCGTATTTCCGCCCTGGCGGCGTCCACCAGGATCTTCCCCAAGACCTCATCGACGATATCTGGCGTTTCACCGAAACATTCCCCGCCGTTCTCGATGATATAGAAGGCCTTCTCACCGAAAATCGTATTTTTAAACAACGCAATGTTGATATTGGTGTGGTGGATCGTGAAACGATCATGGCCTACGGGTTTTCTGGGGTGATGGTGCGTGGATCGGGCTTTGCCTGGGATTTGCGCCGCGCCCAGCCTTATGAGGTCTACTCCGAACTCGACTTCAAGATCCCCGTTGGTAAGAACGGGGATAATTACGACCGCTACGTCTGCCGGATGGATGAGATGCGGGAGTCGGTGAGCCTCATTCGCCAATGCATCGAAAAGATGCCGGCGGGCGACGTGCTCCTGGCCGGGTCCAAGGTTTCACCGCCCCGCCGGGGTGAGATGAAAACCTCGATGGAAGCCCTGATCCATCACTTCAAGCTCTATACCGAAGGCTTCCATGTGCCCGAAGGCGAGATTTATGCCGCGGTTGAAGCACCGAAGGGTGAGTTCGGCGTCTACTTGGTGTCAGATGGGACCAATCGGCCTTACCGCGCAAAACTCCGTGCACCCGGTTTTCCCCATCTCGCCGCCATGGACCATCTCTGCAAGGGCCACATGCTGGCCGATGTGTCAGCCATTCTCGGCTCGCTCGACATCGTGTTCGGGGAGATTGACCGCTGATGCGTGCCCTTCCGGACCAGCGAATGAGTATCCTAACGATTGGTGTGGCCGACGTCGACGCCGCCCGCCAGTTCTATCAGGATGTCGTCGGCTTCAAACCGTTCATGACCGAGGGCATGACCCTGTTCGACATGGGCGGCATTGTCCTTGGCCTTTGGGAGCGCGACAAGCTCCACCAAGACATGGGCCTGATGGGCAATACCTGCCCAAAAGGCGCCTGTCCGAATTTCGCGATCGCTTATAATACGCGGTCTCGGGCCGAAGTTGATGAGATTTTCGAGCGCCTCAAAAACCATGGCGTCGAGATCACGGTTGAGCCCCATGCCGCGTCCTGGGGCGGCTATTCCGGGTACTTTCTCGATCCTGACGGCCATGCCTGGGAAGTCGTGCATAATCCACACTGGGCCCTGACCGAGACAGGACAGGTCCAAATTCCGCAAAAGGGGGGCGCGTAATGGGCGTGCGCCGATTTGATATTGAAGCGGGCGGAACCGACTTCACATTTCTTGGGGAAACCGAACCCAAGATTGATTTCTGGCTCGGAAAATATCCGGACGACCGCAAGCGCTCTGCAGTGATCCCGCTGCTTTGGTTAGCCCAAAAAGACAATGGCGGCTGGTTGTCTGAGCCGGCGATGCGCGCCGTCGCGGACCGGCTTGAAATGCCTTATATCCGCGTCTACGAAGTCGCCACATTCTACACAATGTTCCGGCTCCAGCTGGTGGGCCGCTTCCATGTCCAGATCTGCGGCACGACCCCGTGCATGTTGCGCGGCGCAAACGATCTGAAGACTGTCGCCGAACAGAAGATCGGGAAGAAAATG
>JBCAWP010000147.1:0-6826 GCA_038534535.1 Pseudomonadota bacterium | reverse complement strand
CGGATCGGACTTGCCCGCGGCGCTCGATACATATCAACAGCTTCGTCTGCCCCGAACATCAGCGGTTCAAAAGGGGGCACGTGCGAACGCAAAGACATTCCATCGCCGGACCATGGCGGGTAAGTTCGCAACCTTTGCACCGATGTGGCTCGCAGGCCGCCTCGCCCCCACGATCGGCTCAGCGCGCCAGGATTGGGTCTATGGCTATGATATTGTCCGAGAAGCGGCATCTGGGGCAGATTGATTTTGATCTGGCACAGACGATACGCGGCAGTCGCAATCCGGCTGCGCCCCAAGCCACATGGCAATTCGTGACAGGAGTGGTCGAACCGGAAGGAAGGCGCGGTAGCCGATTTCCATCAAGTGGATGAGACCCGGGAGCGTGGCAATACGGGCGGCGAGGCGCCAACCTGGGAGCTCTTGCCAGATCGCCGTGAAGGCGCGTGCCCCTGAGACGAGTTGACCGTCGGCCTTGCGAACGTGGAAGCGAGAGATGGCTTTTACGGCCGTGAGATCATCCCCAAGCTCGGCATTGGGCTCTGAGACGTCCACAAAGCTGAAGTGTTGGCTGGCCGCATAGCCGCGATAGTGGCGGATCTCCGCGCTGCAGAGTCCGCAACTCCCATCATAATAGATCATGAGCCGCGGCGCGGCTTCTTTGGAGGCTATTCTGTCGTTCCCCGCGAGGACGGGTTCAGGAGAGGCGTTCATGATCATGAGAGTGACATAGGTCGGAGCGGTCATTGGGCTCGTGGCAATTCGACGCGCGGACACGATTTTGCTGTGTTGTCATCAGCTTTGGGCCAATTCAGCAGCGCTTACGAGGTTGACCACGAAAAGTTGAATTCATGGGAAATATATGCGCTTTGTGTTTGCGTTAGATTATGCGATCCGCCCGTGATGACAGCGCTTTCCGATCAGCAATTGCTCGAACAAGTCGCCCGAAAAGATAAAGTCGCGATGCGTGAGCTGTACGATCGGTATGCGCCGGGGCTTCGACGGTTTGTCGAAAACTGGATCGCGGATAAGAACGACGCGGCTGATGTTGTGCACGAAACGATGATTGAGATTTGGCGGAACGCAGGACGATTTGCGGGACGCTCATCCGTAAAGTCGTGGGTCTTCAGCATCGCGCGGAACAAAGCCGTGGACCGTAATCGTCACGGCGCGAGGATGGTTTTGAAGGAGGCCGATACGGAGCAGCCGGATGATGCGCCAAATCCTGAACTAACCATGCAAGCTTTTCAGGATGCCGCCCGGGTGCGTGCCTGCATCGAAACACTCAGTCCCTCGCACAAGAGCGCGATACAATTGGCGTTCTTTGAGGACCTTACGTATCAGGAGATTGCGGAGCTTGAAGGCCGTCCAGTCGGAACGATCAAGACGCGGATTATGCATGCCAAGAAACTGTTGATGCGTTGCTTGTCCCAAACGCCTTAACTGCTTGCGCGCACCTACTTGTTATTAACGCTCTCAACCAAGTTTGAGGCGGCGCGAAGACCCTCCAGGCCGGCCCGGCGATCATCGTCAGAGGTGAAGCGCACATCGTAGAGACCTATTGCCGATGGTCCGGCAACGATCTCCCCATCAAGACCAATGAGTAGGTCGCGAATGTCAGCATTCGTCGCGTCATTCGCAAAGATCACCTGAAGGTCGAAACCACTCTCTTCGGTCACCGGGATATAAACCGGCTCCTCGCGGCCCGGACCTGACCATGTGTCGAACAGCAGGCCGGCCTGCACAAGCGCGAGCAAACCAAGCCCAAATGCCGCCACCCGCCAAAGCTGGGAATTGTCATTTGCGGCCAGTGGCGGTGCGGAGCTCTGCGTGTCCTCGTCGATCGCTTTTGAGAGCCGAGACCATCCAAATTCATGGTCTTGCGGTTCCGGAGCTGCATGGCCTGCGCGACCAAGGCCTTGATAATAAGCCAATTCTTCGGCGATGACAGGATCTTCTAAGGCGGCGGCTTCGACTGCAGCCCGGTCATCTTCGTCCAATCGCCCCTTCACATAGTCCAGGATACGTGCGCTCTTAGCGTCTTCGGTGAGGTCTTTGAAAGGGTTCGACACGCACGATCTCCAAATATGCTCAGGCGCCGTTGTTACTGCTTCGAACTCTACGTCGTACAACCCAAACAAAACGTTCAATCAGGGTATGATAAATAACTCATTTTGCCGTAAGGCTGGCGAAAAACGTCAATAGATAGGGTCTCAAGGCCAGTGTCCAAGCTCCTGTGAGCAGTGGAATAGGGGACAAAGTTGCGTGCGTACATTCGAGGGATGATATCCCTTGCGATCATTGGGCTTGCAGGCATTGACGTTGCGGAAGCTGAAGGCTGGGAGGGGACGTTCGAACTGTTTGGTGAGTCCCGTCTCCGACTAGAGACGGCAGATGAGGCAAACTTGGCGGAAGACGCCGTCGGTCTCACGCAGCTCATTCGGCCAGCAATTGAGTTTCAGGCTACGTCACGGCTGACTGCGCTTTTCGAAGGCGAAGCCATCTTCGCAATTGTCGATGATTTCAATGATGGCACAGACAATGTGGCTGAGCGGCCGCTCATTCTCGATCCGAATGGGCTCGAGCTCAATCGGCTGCAACTCCAATATGCTTTACAGCCCCAGACATTTCTAACGGTTGGACGCCAACGACTTGCAATTGACGATCAGCGCTTCATTGGACGGGCCGCTTTTCGACAAAACGATCAGACATTTGACGCGGTGCACTTTGCAACGCGATCCGTTGGCTCAAGTACGTTTCAAGCTGGATACTTCAATCGGGTGAACCGTATCCTCGGCGCTGATAATCCAATCGGTCGATTCCGCGGCGACTCTTATTATTTCAACGCCAACATTCCGACGCCTGTTGGGCGAGTTGGTGCATTTCACTATGCGTTTGATCTCGGAACCGCCGGTCCGACGGCCCAGGACAATGTCTTCTCCAGCCGGACGACGGGGGCGCGGATTGATGGCCGATTTCATAGGGATACAGTCGGAATAGACTGGGCTGCGGCTTATGCCCGCCAGACGGATTTTGCAGACAATCCAGCAGACTATAGCGCCGATTATTGGCTCTTAAGCCTTGAGACGTTTGTGGGGCCGGCGCGTCTGAATGTCCGATATGAAGTGCTTGGAGGGGGCGGGGAGCAGTCCTTCCAAGTGCCTCTCGGATCCCTGCACCAGTTTCAAGGCGCCGCCGATGTCTTTTTGGTTACACCGCCGGAAGGGATCGAAGATCTTCAGATCCGTGGGCGCTGGAATTTTGGCCGGAAGGGGCCGTTTCGGAACATCTCCACCGCGCTCAGTTATCATCGCTTTGAGGCCGAAGCGACCGATGATCAACTGGGCAGCGAGATCGATTTCGATATCACCGCCGCTTTTGGTGACTTCGCTTTGTCCCTCACGGCGGCCTATTATGATGCCGACACATTCGCGACCGACACGCGTCGGTTCTTTCTCAGCCTAACCCACAGATTTTAAATGAACCGCAATGCTCGAAACGACGACGGAGGTGAGGACGATCATCCGAGAAGGACCCACCTCATGCACGTTCTGCACGCCCTGTTTCTGGCCGGTTTAATTGGGACGGGGCTCATCGCCTGTCAGATGTCGGCGCCGTCGATAAACCACGAATCCCTGTTTTCCGAGGATCAGGATGTCTTGGCTGATGACAGCAATATCATCGTGCTCGTGGCGTCTCAGCCGGCCGCGAATATGCTGATCATCAACGCTACGCGCCGTGGATATCAACTGAACGAGGAAATCAAACTGAGTGGGCTTGATCTCATCTTGCTGGATTTTGAACGTCCAGAGGGCGTGAGTGGGCCACTTGCTATCAGCGATATGCAGAGCATGGAGCGCTCCGCAACCGCAGGCGTCGATCACCTATTTTATCTCCAGGAGCAGGGTTCAGAGGCACGCGTTCCGGCCAATCCCCGCGTCTATGCTGACGACTTGCTCGATTGGCCGTCGAATGGCTGCGCGGCCAATCTCTCCGTGGGAATCATTGACGGAGATGTGGAGACAACGTCTACGCGGCTAGCAGGCATTGAGATCGTCAAAATGGACTTCTCCGGTGGCTCCCCGGCTGCGACTGACCATGGGACAGCGATTGCAGATCTGCTCGTGGGGCCCGGCAAGCTGCGCAATACCAAACTCTATGCGGCGACTGTTGTGAGTGAAGACATGCCGCAGACCGGAGCCGGCGTGCGGGAACTGATCCTCGCCCTAGATTGGATGCAAGCGTCTGATGTGAAGCTCGTGAACATCAGCCTGGCCGGCCCCTACAATGCGCTGCTGGACCGCGCCATTCGCCGGGCGACACGGGGCGGAATGATTATCGTTGCGGCCGTGGGCAATGACGGGCCGGAGGCGGAACCGCGCTACCCAGCGGCCTTTGGGGACGTGATTGCCGTTACGGCGGTCGATCGCAGTCTTGAGGTCTATAGCCGCGCTGTCAGGGGGGAACACATCGACTTTGCCGCCCCCGGCGTTGACGTCTTCGTGTCATCTGTCGACCAGGGAAAGTATTTGAGCGGAACGTCTGTCGCCGCGCCGTTCATCACGGCACTGATTGCGAGCAATCCCGTCAGCTCACAGCGCGACCGTGTCGGGGATATCCGAAAGCGGATCTCGGATTCTGCAATCGATATTGGTCCTGAAGGGCGTGATCCGATTTTTGGGACCGGTTTGCCGAAACGGACATGGAACTGCGAGTAAGGTCGCTCCAGGCTGTCGTCTTGCGTCGCGAGATTATCTGTCGACTTTTTTGAACCATTTGCCAGCGGCCACCGACAGATATCTGTGATCAGGCAGCGAAGTCATGAAGCCCTTGGTTTCGTCTCCCCTCAGTCGCTGTCTGGTCACGTTCACAGCCGTCGCGTTGTGCGAGTCGCGGCGCTGTGAGGCCAAATGCTTCTGAAGGACTGGCTTGTCTTAACGCCACCCATCGCCAGGCAAGCCGGGCCGGCCAGCAGACTCTGCTGGCCGGCATCACTTTGTGGCCGGCAGCCATCCTCTTGGCGTTGCGCCGACCTCGTTGCCATACTCAGAGACGAATGATTGCGGAAGCCAGGCCATCGATCTCCAAGGATAGATCTCCCGAACTGGTGAGTTCGGGGCTTGGGCCCCAAAGTGTCATCATATCGTCCGTCAGGTCACCGATCAGGTCTGTGGATATCTCCAGGGTTTTTGGTGTCCCTGTAATGTTCATGACGAATAAGATTTTTTCACCGTCTAGAGACTTTAGGTCCGCGTAAATCGCCTCGTCCGCATAGAGATGTTCACGCGCCCCCATTGAGAGCGAGGGGTATTGTCGCCTCAACTGAAGGAGTTTCTGTAGGTCTTCGAACAGCCGGTTGGCATCTTCGGGCAGTTGGGATGGATCATGTGTCACCCCTGGGATGACACCGCTGGTTCGTGCCGCATGATCATCGCAAAGCCCTTGCTCTGCGCACCCATCTTCGACACGCCCAGTGAAATTGGGCGTTTCAACACCAAGTTCCTCTCCATAGTAAAACGCTATGGGTCCCGAATAGGCCGCGAGGTAGGCGAAAGCCAATCGATGACGGTCCCAATAGGCGGCGGTTTCCGGGCCACCTAGGCCGCCGCGCTGCAGAAGGTCCCCGAACCGGACGAGGTCGTGATTGCCGAGAAAACCCACTGGAACGGCGTGATCGGGATAGCGTTCGCGGGCATGGAGCGCCCAGTCTTCTGTCAGAATGGTCGCCGGCTTCTTGCCAGCGCCAGATTCCTCAACGGCCAAGGCCTGAACAAGTGCGTATCGCGTCGGAAAGTCGAACAAGGCCGTCAGGGCAGGGGCGTCGTTCGATCCGAACAGGTCAGCCAGCCCATCGGCTCCCGTCCAGTTCTCACCGACATGGAAATGGGGCTTGCCGATTTCAGCTGCACTGTCCTGCATCTGCCTGATGAGCTCGATCCAGGCGCTATTGGACGTCTGGTAAACTTGATCGAGCCTCCAAGAGACGACCCCAAACTCATCGGCCCAGTAGCGAATAAACTCTTGGTAGAACGCCAGACTCTCCGTTGAAGACCAATCCACCAACCGACCTGGATAGTTCTTGGCGCCCCCGGAATAGTCCCGCGCGGTCTCCAAATCCTTTGGAAGAACACCGCTTGGTGACGGCGCGACGGCACCTTTGTGATGACCAAACACGCCGTCGAACATGATCTCCAACCCGCGCGCCTCGGCCTCGCGAACAAGGGTTTTGAGGTCTGAGGCAGTGCCGAATTTCGGATCGATATTAAAATAGTCTCGGGCGAAATAGCCGGTCGCGTCCAGGCGGAGATCTACAGGGTCATCCCCTGTCAATCGATCCTGCGGGGCGCCCGCATCGGAATCGAATATTGGTGTGAGCCAAAGCGTGGTCGCACCCGTCGACGCGATCCAGTCCAATGACGCGGTAATGCCGGCAAGGTCGCCGCGATGGTGGCTTGTGCCGTAGCCTGTGCCGTAATTGAACGCGGGGTCTCCGTCGACAAACGACTCGACCATGACTTGGTAGATAACTCTGTCGCAGCCCGCGCTGCGGTCTCCGCGATTGCAGGGGAGGCGGCTCTGAATTGGACCTGCCGCAGTGTCAATCCTGATAATTTTGTCCGTTGCTGGCGTGCTTGCCGTTAATGGCGCTGAACAGGCAACGACCGTTAGCGCTGTGGCAATTGCGATGGCACGGTCAAACACAGACACCTCCTTGATGGACCTGACCTAAAAAAAAGCCGCCTGGAACATGTTCCAGGCGGCGACGTGGAGGGAGCGTTACAGAACGATCATCATCCTCTGGGCTCTAGAATTGGTAGCTGGCACCGAA
>JBCAWP010000146.1:0-6838 GCA_038534535.1 Pseudomonadota bacterium | reverse complement strand
CGCAGGGCGTATACTAACGGTCGCGGCACTCTTGGCAGCACTTTGTTCGTTCATCATCTCCGGCGAGTTGGTTGGGGAAGAGGGTCGTTCTGTGTTGTTCTCCAGTTTGCAATGGCTGGTGACTACTATTCCCTTTCTTAGCGCTGTTTATGGCGTGCGGATGTTTCTTCGTTACCAAAATAAGGCTCAAGATCACCCGCCATCAGCGGTAAAAGTATTTGCGCTTTTCAGCTTGGTCACCGTGGTGATCAGCCAAATAATTGTCGTGATCGTTGGCCTTAGACTGGTAGCTCTTCTTTGGTCTACGGAAGTGCCGATATGACGCCGCTCGAACAACTCGAAGCCTATCGCGCGAGCATCGACAATCTCGATGCCATCCTCCTGCACACGCTGGCTGAGCGGTTTAAGGTGACCCAGGCCGTTGGCCGGCTGAAGGCCGAAAATGACATGCCGCCGGCGGACAAAGCGCGTGAAGCCCGCCAGATTGAACGGCTGCAATCCCTCGCCAAAGAGAGCAGCCTTGACCCGGCCTTTGCCGAAAAATTCCTCAATTTCATCGTGGCCGAGGTTATCCGCCACCATGAACAGATCCGGGAGGGTGGGGAGTGATCCGCATGTCTTCCATTCCAGAGACGCCAGAAATTTAGGAGATACCCCATGGCCCTCAAAATCAGGCTCGCCCGCGGCGGGTCAAAGAAACGTCCTTTCTACCGCGTTGTCGTCGCCGACAGCCGCGCGCGCCGTGATGGCCGCTTCATCGAAAAGATCGGGACCTATGATCCGCGCTTGCCAAAGGATTCTGAACTGCGCGTTCAGATCGATGGCGTGAAAGCGGCCGAATGGATCAAGAAAGGCGCGAAGCCAACTGATCGCGTGGCGCGTTTCCTGTCGGCGATCACGCTGGAAGGCGAGGCCGCGCCGGTCTGGGCCTGGGAGCACGGCAACAACCCGAAAAAAGGTGAACCTGGCCAAAAGGCAAAGGAGCGTGAGGAAGAGCGCGCTGAGAAAGCCAAGGCGGCAGCAGAGGCTGCCGCAGAGGCTGAGGCTGCGCCAGCTGAAGAGGCGCCTGAAACTGAAGAGGCGACCGCTGAGGCTGAAGAGGCCCCGGCTGAAGAAGAGCCAGCCGCCGAATAAACCGCGTCAGGCAGGGACTGCGGGAAGCGACACAATGAAGGTCGTTCCCTCCGGCCCCGTTTGGCCGAGCGACACATCTCCGCCCATGACGCGGGCGAGATCCCGCGCGATGGTCAGCCCAAGACCCGTACCACCCTTAGACGTGCTGCCGGAGAATGATTTAAAGAGATTGGTCTGGGCCTTTTCCGGAAGGCCTGGACCATTATCACAGACGCAAATCCCATCTTCCACCGGGCGTATCCAGATCCGACTGTCCTCGCCGCGAGCCTCATGGGTCGCTTGCGCGGAATTGCGCATGAGATTGGTCAGGATGCGGTGTAAATGGTCCGGGTCCACGCGAGACGTTGTGCCGACCGGAACCGAATTTTCAAAACCGATATCGCTGTAGCCTGCCATCGCTTCTGCCGCGGCTTCATCAACCAAGGTATTCAAATCGACCGTCTGGAAGACCGGTTTCGGTGTTTCGGCTTTGCCATATTGCAGCGTGTTCTGGGCAAGGTTGATCGCCCGCTCCAGGGCCCGTTCAAGGCGTGGCAAGGCGCGCTGGACGCGTGGATCCTCAGATCGAGAAAGACCGTCGGACACAAGCTGTGCTGCAGATAGGGAGTTGCGAAGGTCGTGGTTGATCTTCGCCACAGCTTCTCCGAGCCGAGCCAAACGTTGGCGTTGGCGGAAGGCATCCGACACAACCTCTTCCATTTCTGAGAGGGCATTTTGGGCCTGGCCGATTTCGTCCCGCCGATCTGTTTGCGGCCGGTCAGATCGCATCTTGGAGGGGTCGTCGCGGAACTGGATAATCTGCGCGGTGACGCCTTGGATCGGTCGGACAACGAAGTAAAGCAAGACAAGATAGACAAGCCCGCCCGCACTGATCGAGATCAAAAGCGAGAGCAAGAGAATGCGATGCGAAAACGCCGTCAGGTCATTTTTGAGCGGCATTTCGGGGACAAGTATCTCGATCAGAAACCCGTCTTCATTGCTCTCGTCGACTATGCGCAGGATACGATTATCCGGCGTGAACCCGGTCGCAATCGTGTGCCCATAACGATCGAAGACGGTTTCGGTCGTGCGATCGATCGTCTTCATCGGCGCTTGAACCGGCTCGTCTGGGGCGAGCAACAATTGCCGGATGTCGGCTCCGATCTCAGCGACCGTCAACACTTCTGCATTGCGTAGCAGATCCGCAGATAGCTCTTCGGAGACGCGCTGGCTGGGCGCAGCTTCGAGGGCGAGCGCCGCGATCCGCGCCGCCTGGACGCGATTGTCGATCCAATTGTCCCGCCGGGTGACGGCCGACGGGACAAAGATGATCAGTTCGATGAGAAGGATCGCGCCTATGGTGAGCACGAGAAGTCTGCTCGACAGACTTTCTTGCCAACCTGTGCGCTGTGGCCCTTCTGACATGCGCAGATTGCCTCCGGCCGCTTGTTCGACCGGAGGTAAATCACGGAATCTTCTGAAGCAAGCCCACAAGGGCCCGCGTTTTCGGATTGAAGAGTGCGCCAGCGAAGTCTTCAGACCCAGAAACAGCCCGTTTCACCGCCTCAGCCCGCGTCGGGTAGGGTGATATGTGGCCGATCAGGCCGCCGGGCTTCAGCCCATTGGCCATGGCCACTGAGACAATCTGCATCAGGTCACCGGCGCCTTCGCCGAGAATCGACGCACCAAGAATCTTTTTGCCGGCCCAGATGATCTTGACCTCGCCGACGGTCTTGCGCTCGGCGATGGCCCGGTCGTTCTCATGGAATGGGAAGCGGCCGACGCGGACTTTGTCTCCGTGTTCCGTGCGAGCTTCGGCCTCCGTCAGGCCAAGTTGCGCAATCTCGGGCTGCATATATGTGACCGCCGGCATGGCTGCGTCATCGGCATTTGCCGGCGCCTTGAAGAGGGCCGCACGCGTGAAGATACCGGCATGATGGTTCGCCATGTGAGTGAATTGAGCCCCGCCGGCGGCATCGCCGAGGGCCCAGACGCGGCCGTTCGAGACCGACCGCATGTTCTTTTTGACAACCACGCTGCCGCGCTCGGTTTTGACCTTGCCCTTCTCGACATCGAGACCATCGAGAAAAGTACGCCGACCCACCGCCACGAGAAGGTGCGTGCCGGAGATCTCTTCACCGCCGCCATCCTGGGTCTCGGTGCGCACGGTGATGTTGCCGGCCTCACCAGAGACCTCAACCGCCTTGTGACCTTCGAGGATGCGAACGCCTTCCTTGCGCAACTCCTCAAGGGCGATCTGCGCGTGGTCGGCGTCGGCGCGGGCCAGCGCCCGGCCCATTTCGACGACCGTCACCCGAGACCCCAGGCGTTGGAAGGCCTGGGCCATTTCTATCCCGATAGGACCGCCACCAAGGACGGTAAGGCGCTCTGGGAAATCAGGCGTCGTGAAGATGGTGTGGTTGGTGAGATAAGGCGCGTCGGCAAGCCCTGGGATCGGCGGGATAAAGGCCGTCGATCCGGTGGCGATGATGATCCGGCGGGCCGTCACGCGCACACTGTTCGAGACGATCGTCTTTTCGTCTTCGAAGCGGGCATATTCTTTGACGACAATTGTGCCGAAACCCTCATACCGCTCGACGCTGTCGACCGGGGCAATGGTCTCGATCACGCCTTGGACATGGTCACGAACCTTCTGCCAGTCGACTTTCGGTTCGCCTTCGATCGTGACGCCGTACTTTGCGCCGCTGCGGGCATCGTGGGCCGATTTGGCCGCCGCGAGCAGGGCTTTGGAGGGGACACAGCCGTGGTTCAGGCAGTCCCCGCCCATTTCCGCACCTTCGAAGAGGACCGTCGTCAGGCCGAGATTTGCGCCGACATAGGCTGCGGACAGCCCGCCAGAACCGGCGCCGATGATGGCAAGGTCGGCCTTGATTTCACGCCGGCCATCTCGTGAGCGCGCATGGCTCGCATCTTCAACGGCTTTGGAGACGGGCGCGGCGTCGCCGCTCATCATGTCACGGGTAGCCGCTTGGGTCATCGTATTCATCGGGCCTATCCTTCCTGTGCGTCGTTCGCAGCGTCGAGTTGGGTCGCATTCTTCGCGAACAGTTTTTTGTAAGCGACCGGGATAAGGGCCACCACGCCGAGGGCGACAAAGGCCGGGATAAAGTTCGAGGCCAGTGTGCCGATGTTCACATCGCCGCCCGCGCGGACGGTGTCACCCACTGCAACACCAATCCAAGTGTAAGCCAGGGTTCCGGGGATAATGCCGAAGAAGGTTGTGATCAGATAATCGCGGAATTTCGCGCCGAGGATCGCCGGGGCGATGTTGACCACGGCGAAGGGGAAGGCCGGGATCAGGCGAAGCGCGAACATGTAAGACAGGGCGTCTTCATTGAAGCCTTTCTGCATTTTGCCGACAAAAGGCCCAGCGACTGATTTCAACGTTTCGCCCAGCGATGTTTTCGCAGCAATGAAGAGCGTCGAGGCGCCTAGCGTGGCACCCACCACTGTGCCGAACGTGCCGAACATCAGGCCGAACAGAACACCGCCGGTGATGGTCAGGAAGCTCGCCGGCACCATAAAGGCCGTGGCTGCGGCATAGATGAGGACGTAAATCGCAAGGACGAGGGCGAAGTTCGCGGAGACTTGGGCATCGAGCCAGCCAATATTCTCGCTGATTGATTCCGGCGTCAGGTATTCATGCCAGCCTTGGGAATAGGCGAGGCCGAAGCCAGCGGCGATCAAATAGATCGGCCAAAGCCGAACGAGAATCGATTGCTTGGATTTTTCTGAGGTGTCGATGGTATCTGTAGTCACGTCGGAGGCCATTGGAAGTATCCTTCAAGTGTGTGTTGGGGGAAACCAGCTACTCAACGTCGTTGAGCGACCAGTCGTAATCGTAGGATTTGATGCTGGGATTGGCGCGGATCTGTTCGGCGAGACCCGGCTCTGCATAGTCGAGAAGGTGGGCGACGACGCCCTCCCGAGTGCCGCCGAAATCTTCCCGAAACCATTTATAGATGGTCGAGACTTCAAGCTTGCCGTCTCGGCGGATCGAGACGCCGCGAGGGTGATTGATGTAAGCGCGTGCCGCGTCGGCGAGATCCTGCTCGAGCGTCGCAGCTTCCCAGGCAGTAGGTTTCAGGTTGGGGCATCCATAGGAGGCACAGTTGACGGCATAGTGTGTGCGCGGCTCGCTCCAGTCGACGCGCAGCACTTCATGCTCAATGTCGTTCAGTGAGATCTCGCGGCCCGCGACGGTGGTTTTGACCCGTTTCCACGGCCCTACAATATATCCCGAGCGGATCGACTTGAGCGGATAACGGCCGAGAATGTGCTGAACCGTGACGGCGTTATATGCATTCACCCAGGTGACGTATTGCTCGTCCCGGCTCATTGCGGCGAGATCGAGGTCTGCAAACCCTGCAATGTAGGCCTCAAGCGCGGCTACATCCCCGGCATTCGCTTTCAGAGCGCCATAGTCAAATCGGTTCACGCCGTCTTCGCCCGGGCGAACATAGGCCTGGAGGAGGGCGGTCCACGCGCCGTGTTGTTGGGTGTCTGCCAAGGTCGCCTCTGCTGCTGTCGCCTGCGCGGTGGCAGGCAGAACGGCCGGCGTCCCCATGAGGGCGATGGCGGCCAGGGCAGTCATCATGTATCGTTTCATCGTCAGGTCCAAAATCCTCTAAGGGTCCTAGTCTCGTGAGCCGGGTATAGCAGTGCCAACGCACAAGCGCCCGTCACGACCGTCAACGGAACGGTCAAACACCTGTGAGCCCGCCGCGATCATTACTTGACGTGGCTGTCAGGGGCCGGTATCGACCCGCTTTCGAAATTCGCTGACAAAACCAGAGCCAGAACCGATGAAACGTACGTTCCAACCGAGCCGCCTGAAGCGCGCCCGACGCCACGGCTTCCGCAGCCGCATGGCGGACAAGAACGGTCGCAAAGTCCTTGCGCGTCGCCGCGCCAAGGGTCGTAAGCGCCTGTCAGCCTAAGGCGCGGCCTTCAAACGCCGCGGAACGTGGCCGCCTTGCCAAGTCTTGATCAGTCCAGTGTTCGCCGCCTGAAAAAGCGCGGCGAATTTCTTTTTGTACGGGCAGGTCAAAGCGAGCGTCGTAAGGCGCTCGTCGTTCAGGCGCGCCGGCGCTCTGAAAGCGGCGTGGCTGGCGTGGGCTTCACCGCGACGCGGAAGATCGGCTCAGCCGTCATTCGCAACCGGGCGAAACGTCGCCTGCGTGCCGCGGCCCAAGAATTGATGCTCGTTCATGCCCTTGCCGGGGTCGATTATGTCTTTATTGCTCGAGCGAGCACGGCTGATATTGCGTGGCCGCGTTTGCTTGACGATATGAAATCGGCGCTGATAAGCCTCGCGGGCACTTTTGGTGGGGTGTCCGAGATGGATGCCCAGACACACCTCTCTTAAGATCGATCCGAAACGGACCCCGTCATGGAAGCTCAGGACCAGCGAAACTTCATCATATTTATGGTGGTCTCGATCTTGTTTCTGTTCGCCTACCAGGCGCTCATCCTGGAGCCTAATGCCGAGCGGCGGCGCGAAGCGCTTGAGGCCGCCGAGGTTGAGCGGGAGGCCCAGGCTGCCATCGCCCCGCCGGTGGAACTCGCCGCCAGTATTCCCGATGCACTAGACCGCGACGCGCGGGTGAGTTTCGATACGGCCTCGGTCGATGGGTCTATCCGTTTGCGCGGCGCCATGATCGACGATCTGAGCTTCAAAGATCATTTCCAATCGGTGGACCGG
>JBCAWP010000145.1:0-6867 GCA_038534535.1 Pseudomonadota bacterium | reverse complement strand
AATTCCTGGTGCAGTCGTAGCATCAGCTTTTCGCGCGTTATCTCAGACGCGAGAAGGCGCATTGGCACATCTGCGGCTTGGTCGGGGGGATAGAGCGCCGGCCCCTCGGGCATGCGCGCAGCGAGCGCCTCGGCGAGTGTCTCAATGCCGTCGCCGTTTTCCGCCGAGACCATGAAGATCTCCTCATAGGCTCCGGTCTCATTGAGCGCGGCCATAACCGGCAAGAGCTCAGCATGGGGAAAGAGATCGATCTTGTTGAGGGCCAGTAAGGCCTTTCGTCCGGTGCGCTGCAGACCCTCGATAATGCGCTTGTCATCCTTCAGCGATAGGGCTTGCGCGCCCGTCAGCGTATCCCCTGACTGGTCGGCGACCCAGACCGAGGCATCGATGAGATGCACGACCGCATCCGCATCATCCATCCCGCTCCACGCCGCCTTCACCATGGCGCGGTCAAGACGGCGTTTCGCTTCGAAGATCCCCGGC
This sequence comes from Pseudomonadota bacterium, assembly GCA_038534535.1. Lineage (GTDB taxonomy): Bacteria > Pseudomonadota > Alphaproteobacteria > Caulobacterales > Hyphomonadaceae > CALLCD01. The sequence goes on along the minus strand of JBCAWP010000145.1, from coordinate 6,384 downwards.
GTGTCGACCAGCACAATCTGGGCATCATTTACCTGTGCAATGCCGCGTAACGGGAACCGGGTGGTCTGCACCTTATGGGTCACAATCGATACTTTTCCGCCGACGAGCAGATTGGTCAGCGTCGATTTTCCGGCATTCGGCGCGCCGATAATGGCGGCGATCCCTGCGCGTTTGACCTTAAGCTCCGCGTTCATGCGTCTTCAGTCTCAATCCGGCTAAGCAAGGCTTCTGCCGCCGCTCGTTCAGCATCTTGCTTTGATGTGCCGTTGCCTTCGGCGGTATGTGCGTCGCCCACATGCACAGCGATCCGGAAATCTGGGGCATGGTCCGGTCCGTCACGGTCCACCACGCGATAGTCCGGCAAAGGCAGGTGTTGGGCTTGGGCCCATTCCTGTAGGCGACTTTTCGGGTCCCGGATGGATTTGACGTCGGAGCCGAATTGAGGCGACCACGCGCGCTCAATAAATTTACGGGCCGGCGACAAGCCGCCATCCATGTAAATGGCGCCGATCACTGACTCGCAGACATCGCCAAGGATATTGATTTTCTCGGAGCCGCCGCTTTTGCGTTCGCTCTCGCCAAGCAGGATAAAGTCGCCGAGGCCCGTCTCCCTAGCGGCGCGGGCACAGGCCCGTTTATTGACGAGATTGTTCAGGCGCGGGGCCAATCGGCCTTCTTGCTCACCGGGGCGGCGGTCAAACAGGCGCTCGGCGATGACCAGGCCAAGCACGCGGTCCCCCAGGAATTCAAGCCGTTGATAGGACGATTTTCCGTTACTGCCCGCCGGGAGGGCGCTTGGATGGGTCATAGCGCGGTCGATCATCGAACGGTCCTTGAAGACATAACCAATCTGCTCTTGCAGACTGTTCAGCGCCTCTCGAGACAGTTTCGGCACCTGATCATGCCCTGCCCGTCTCAGCCGCGTCCGTTTGGGCCGCGGCGCGCTCATACCGTGCCCTCTGGAAACGCTTCAATGATCACAACGGCCTGCGCCCACGGATAGTCGTCCGTAATCGTCAAATGTATGCGGGCTTCGTGTCCCGGCGGCATCAACTCGCGAAGGCGGGTTTCCGCCCCGCCTGTTAGGGCCATGGTCGGTGCGCCGGATGGCAGATTCACAACGCCCATATGTTTCCAGTGTACGCCGCGCCGGGGTACGCCGGTCCCAAGCGCCTTGGCGCAGGCTTCCTTTGCGGCAAATCGCTTTGCATAGGTTTCGGCCTTGAGTTTACGCCGCTCAGCCTTGGCGATCTCGACATCGGTGTAAACGCGGTTGACGAACCGGTCGCCCCAGCGCGCCAGCGTCTTTTCAATACGTTCGATGTTACACAGATCATTGCCGAGGCCGATAATCATGCCCGTGCCTCATCCATCAGCATGCGCATTTTCCGCACCGCGGCGTCTAGGCCCACGAACACCGCCTCGCCGACGAGAAAATGTCCGATGTTCAATTCCGTCAGTTCTGGGATGGCTGCTACGGGTTTCACAGTGTCATAGGTCAGGCCGTGACCCGCCTGTGGTTCAATCCCGATCTCGATCGCGTGCGCAGCACAGGTCCGTATCCGGTCGAGCTCCGCCTCGGCTAGATCGGTCTCTCCGGCCTGCATCAACTCAACATATCGTCCGGTATGAAACTCGGTGATGTCGGCGCCCATTTGTTTCGCGGCGAGCAATTGCACGGGGTCCGGCTCAATGAACATTGAGACGCGCGAGCCATTTTCCTTCAGTTCACGCACAAACCGGGCAAGATGATTATGCTGACGCGCCGCATCCAGCCCGCCTTCGGTTGTCAACTCCGCCCGTTTTTCCGGCACAAACATCGCTGTTTCAGGCCGAAAATCGAGGGCAATACGCAGCATATCGTCGGTCGCGGCCATTTCCATATTGATCGGCAGATTCGTTGCCGACCGGATGATTGCGAGATCCGTGTCCCGAATATGACGGCGGTCTTCCCGCAGATGGAGCGTAATCCCGTCCGCACCGGCATCTGTGGCGATCTGTGCGGCCCGATCCGGGTCTGGGTGCCCCCCCCCGCGCGCATTTCGAATGGTCGCCACATGATCGATGTTAACGCCAAGGCGAATACGGCCCACCATCAAGAGAGCCCTCGGCTGCCGGGCTTTTCCGCCGGAAGTGCGGCCAGGTCTTCGGGCACCTCGCTCGGCGCATAATCTGGAAAGTTGACAGCGGCGAGGGAGACAAGTTCGCACCCCACCTCGGCTCGACCATTTGATCGATCGATAATGCAGGCGCCACCAACAAGTGTCCCCGGCAAGCGGCTGAGAGCGTCCACCGTTTCCCGAAATGAAAGCCCCGTGGTCACAATATCTTCGGCGATCAGCACACGGTCGTCCGGCTTGACGGTAAAGCCCCTGCGGAAGGTGAGCTGTCCTTCCACGCGCTCGGCAAAGATCGCCCGCGCGCCGAGCTGGCGTGCGAGTTCATAACCGGGGATGATCCCGCCGACCGCCGGTCCCGCCACCACATCAATCTGGCCAAACGCGTCGGTCAGCTTTTTGGCAAGCGCTGCGCAAAGCCGTTCGGATAGGTCCGGCTGGGAAAAGACAAGTGCCTTTTGAAGAAAGACCGGGCTGCGCCGGCCGGACGATAAAATGAAATGTCCTTCAAGCAGAGCGCCTGCTTCCCGGAAGATATCCAGCACGTCATCAGTTGTCATAACCTGCTCCTGAGTGCCGCTCCGCGCGGTCGACAACGGCGAGCGATCTGAGCGCGGCCAAAATCTGGGATACGCGTTTCACGTCTTCAACCTCAATATCAAAATCGAGATCAATGAAGTCACCATGCCGGGCCCCTGTCTCCAAGCGAACGATGTTGGCGTTCGCCTCCGCAACCGCTTGGCAGAGGAGCGCCAGCACCCCTTTTCGGTTCGCCGCAGTAACGTGGACGCGTCCGAGGGCGATGGCATCTGTCTTCGCAAGCTCGGTCCAGTTTAGGTCAACCCATTCATGGGTGGCGTCATCATAGTCCGCGAGGGCGCGGCAGAAACTCGTATGAACCACAAGGCCGACATCCGGCTCGTGCACCCCGATGATCCGGTCGCCCGGCAGCGGGCGGCAACACCGGCCGAGATGTAAGCTGACGCCAGGCGTGAGCCCGCTGCCGGCAATGAGGAGCGGCGCACTTTCATCGGTGAGATTGAGCCGGTCCCCGCTCTGATGGGTCTCGGCACAATAGCCCGGGAACGCAAGCTCCATCATATCGGTGGTTTTGAACCGACCTCGCCCGATGGCTTGGTACATATCCTCCAGCGTGTCGTATCCGCCCTTAGACGCAATCTCAGCTAAATCGACGGAGATCGGATCGATGCCATCGCGGCGCAGCACATGGTCTACCAGACGTCGGCCGAGGGTTTCGAACTCAGCGACTTCCGTCGCGCGGATCAAGCGGCGGATCGCCGCTTTCGCCCGCGGTGTGACAGTCAGCGATTCCCACCCTGGCACAGCCGCTGGCCGGTCTGACCGGATGATTTCGATAATATCGCCGTTTTGGAGCGGCCGTCGCAGGGACCGTTCTTCACCATTGATGCGCACGCCTATACAGGTCTCTCCAATCGCGGTGTGGAGGGCATAGGCAAAATCGAGCGGCATCGCGCCTTGGGCGAGCGCAATCAGGCGTCCTTTCGGTGTGAACACGAACACATGGTCACGGTACATTTCGAGCTTGGCGTGCTCGAGGAACTCGTCTGGGTCAGCGCTATCGCGAAGGAGTTGGATGAAGGACTCCAGCGAGCGGTCTGGGCGGAGCCCAAATTTTGCCGCCGACTCGCTGTCAAACCCGTAAGTGTCGTTTTTATATCCCCAATGCGCAGCCACGCCGCGCTCGGCGGTCTCATGCATCTCCTCGGTCCGAAGCTGTAATTCGACCATCCGCTTCCCCGGCCCGCGCACCGTTGTGTGAAGGGATTGGTATCCGTTGGGCTTCGGCACAGAGATATAGTCCCGGAAGCGCGCCTCTATACAGTCCCATCGCTGGTGCACCGCACCCAATAAGCGATAGCAATCATCCACATTGGAGATGATGATCCGGTAGGCGAAAATGTCTGCCATCTGCCGGATCGAAATCGATTTACGTTCGCGCTTGCGCCAGATCGAGTATGGTGCCTTGCGTCGGCCCTGCACCCGGCCTTCGATACCAAGCTCGTCGAGGACCTCGTGGAGATCGGCTTTGAGACGCTCAAAGCGCTCAGCATTGACCGAAGTCATCTTATCGAGTTCTTCACGGATCGCCGTCCGGGCCGCAGGATTGATCTGCGCGAAGGCCAAGTCTTCCATTTCTGACTGGAAGGCGTAGAGCCCGATCCGCCCGGCCAGTGGCGCGTAGAGATCCATCGTCTCGCGCGCGATACGCTCCCGCTTTTCCGGCTTCTTGATGAAGTGAAGCGTGCGCATATTGTGAAGTCTGTCGGCGAGCTTCACGAGCAAAACACGGAGGTCCTCCGTGATCGCGAGGATGAACTTCTGGAAGTTTTCCGCCTGTTTCGACGCATCGGTGCGATATTCGAGTTCGCCGAGCTTCGTGACGCCATTGACGAGTTTGCGTACCTCCAGCCCGAATAGCGATTCCAATTCATCGAGGCTCGCATCGGTATCTTCCACCGTATCGTGCAGCAGGCCAGCAATGATTGTGTGCTCGTCCAGACGAAGATCTGCGAGCAGACCCGCGACCGAGACAGGGTGAGAAAAATAAGGGTCGCCAGATGCGCGCTTCTGCTCACCATGCTTCGCAACCGCGTAAACATAGGCAGCGTTTAGCCGGGCCTCATCAGCGTCCGGCTGATAGGATATGACTTTCTCGACCAATTGATATTGGCGCAGAAAACCGCTCGTGTTTGGGGGCGGGCTGGATGCCGACTCTTTCGTTCCGACCCTTGCGGTGCCGCCATCCATTCAATCGAAGTTCCTAATAGCGATCGTCGCGTCCAGCTTCGAGTTCCACCTGGTAGGCGCGCAGAACATCTTCTTCCGATGCCGCCGGTGCGGATGCCAGGGCCCGGGCATCTTCTTCCCGTTCGGCTTCTTCGGAAGGACGCACTTCTTGAAGGTTCGAGACCAGAGCCTCTTTCACCACGCCCAGATCCACCGACTGATCAGCAATCTCGCGCAGGGCAACCACGGGATCCTTGTCGCGGTCCCGCTCTACCGTCAGCGGCGACCCTTCGCGGATCATGCGTGCACGGTGCGCAGCCAGCAAAACGAGTTGAAAACGGTTTGGGACCTGCTCAATGCAATCCTCGACGGTAACACGGGCCATAAAGTGTCTCCTGTAATCTTTTCGTATAAGCGCACTCACCCGTGGCCACAACCCATCAGTTGCGCCTGGCGACGGTCTCAATTAGGGCTCTCGCATTATGGGACCGTCATCGACCGCCACACATCTCGCAGAGCCGCCGAAACTCTGCGATCTTTGCCCGCGCCTCGTCAAGTTTCGCGACACTTATCGCGCGTCTGAGCCGGATTGGTTCAATGGCGCTGTTCCCTCGTTCGGGGACCCCACAGCCGAGCTTCTGATTGTTGGTCTTGCGCCTGGGCTGCGCGGCGCAAACCGGACTGGGCGCCCATTCACAGGCGATTGGGCCGGCGACCTCCTTTATTCAACCCTCGATGTCTTCCACCTATCCGAGGGAACCTACAATGCTCGCTCCGATGATGGTCTTAGGCTTAGGCGCGCCATGATCACCAACGCGGTGCGCTGTGTCCCACCGGAAAACAAGCCCGTTGGCGCGGAAATCAATGCTTGTCGGCCTTATCTCAAGGCCCGGATAGAGCAACTCCCCAATCTCAAATCCATCATCACCCTTGGGAAAATCTCACATGATTCAACGGTCCGAGCCTTGGGGCTGAAACTGAAAGATCATCCCTTTGGCCACGACGTCGCTTATCAAGTCTCGGCAAATGGGCGGACTGTCGGGCTTCACGCCAGCTATCACTGCTCTCGTTACAACACGAATACGGGCCGATTGACTGAGGCTATGTTCCACGATGTTTTCCGAAACGCGGTCGCGACATTGGACTGACAGACCATGGACTTCTCCTCGGACACCTCCGCCCCGGCCCACCCAGCCGTCCTTGAAGCGCTCGCCCGCGCGAATGCTGGCATGGAGGGCTCCTACGGAAATGACACCGTCTCGGCGACGGTGCGCAAGAGACTTACCGAGACCTTCGAAACCGAGGATTTCGATGCCTGGATCTGCGCCTCTGGGACGGCGTCAAACGCCCTGGCGCTATCTGTGCTTTGCCCCCCGACCGGCTCGATCCTTTGTCACGAGGAGGCCCATATAGAGCGGGATGAACGGGGCGCTCCTGAATTCTTTACCGGCGGGGGCAAGCTTGCCCTCTTGCCGGGTGATGCGGCTCTTATCGATGA
>JBCAWP010000144.1:0-6912 GCA_038534535.1 Pseudomonadota bacterium | reverse complement strand
GTCATCACCCGCCGCCTGCTCGATACGCGCGCGAATTAGGGCCCAGCCACCCATCCTTAGACAGGCTCAGGATGCGTCCGCGCCCGTATCAGCCGTCAGGCGAAGAGCTGCATCACAGACCAGACGAGCCGGGCGAGCACGGCCGTCACGAGCGCGGCGACAAGCGCGCCGCCATACTGGACGAGGACCCCGTACTCGAAAGCAGCGAGAACAGGCCGCGCAACCAAAAAGCCGACCACCCCGCCGCCGATCAGCACGGCCCGGTCAACCACCCGGTCCACGGCATCCAGAAGATCCAGAAATCGCTTCAGCATGTCGGTCTTTACACCCAACAGCCTCTCCATAGCCTTAGTGCAGCCCACTGAATTTGAAGGAAATTCCGAGGCCAGCTTCAGCTGATCTGGAATTTCCGCCGCACGGCAAGGGCAAAGAGGAAGGCGAGGACGACCGACAGGAGTGACTGCAGCACCACGAAAACCTTGGTCAGCAGGCGCACGCCCCCATGCTCGTGAAAGAGCAGCCGGTCGCCGAGCACCTCCACCGTCTCCGGCTTGCGCGCCGACAGGGCCCAGAGCGGGCGGAAGGCGTTTCCGAAAGAAAACTCCCCAGCCTGCCAGGTCGCCGGCGCTGGCGCCTCAAGCCGCACATAGGGCGCCTCGGCCTGCCAGGGCATTTCGACTTTCGCACCGGTAAACGCCGCCCCCATCGCGAGATAGATCATGGAGAAAATGACGAAGAAAACGCCCAGGCCCACAAAGGGCCGCCCAATCGATGCGCCATAATTCGAGACATGATTATAAAAGAAAGACACAAATCGCTCGGTCAGTGAAATATCCGGCCGCCGCATTCGGGCTTTCACCTCAAAACGGTAATAGGTCTGTTCCCGCCCAAAATCGCCCTGGGCCTCCATCGCTTTTTTCGCGACGCGATAGCCGCCGGACAGCTGGCTCCAAATGCGGCGCTTGATTTCCCGACGGGCGCGGCGGCGGGTGAGACGAATCTGCCTTAGCAGCCAGTCGAGATATGGCGGCGCATCGGCGTCTTTCGCTTCGGCGGCAAGTCCGTTTGTCACGGCGCGCTTGGCCGCTGCCCGCGCGCGCCGCCACATATCCCTTGGCCGTAACCCATTGGAGGGCGCGGCCAGCAGCAGTTTCTGCTTGTGGGTAACGTCGTCGAAAGCGGCATAGGCGGAAAAGTTGGGTGTTTTGAAGTTCACGACATCCTCAAACCGCGCGCTATCAAACGCGCCGCCATAATGGGTCGTCTCGTCCCAGATCACATCCGAGAAATCGGCCGAGCCTTGGAAGATCACGCGGTCCCATTTCGCGGTTCCCCGAAAGGTCGCGCTGCTGAAATTGGCCCCGTCGCCAAAATGCGCGCCCCAGAAACGGGCGTCGTTGCCGAAGGTCGCCTGGAAGAAACGGGCCTTGTTACCAAAGGTGGCGGCGGAGAAAGTGGCCTTGTTGCCGAAGGTCGCCTGGAAGAAACCAGCCTCGTTGCCAAAAGTCGCGTAGATGAAAACGGCCCCGTCGCCAAAAGTCGCGTCGGAGAAACGGGCCCGGTCGCCAAAACGCGCACCCCAGAAATAGGCCCCGTGGCTAAAACGCGCGCCGGAGAAACCGGCCCTGTCGCCAAGGGTCGCATCGTAGAAACGGGCTCGGTCGCCAAAACCCACGTGGGAGAAACGGGCCCCGTCGCCAAAACGCGCGGCGGAGAAATCTGCCCCGTCGCCAAAATTCGCGCGGTAGAAACGGGCTCGGTCACCAAAAAGCGCGCTGGAGAAATCGGCCCCGCCGCCAAAACGCGCGCGGAGGAAACCGACCCGGTCGCCAAAACGTGCGCCGGAGAAACGGGCCTTGTCGCCAAAGGTTGCGCCGTAGAAACGGGCCTGGTCGCCAAAAGTCGCGCGATCAAAGTCCGCTGCAGTCGCAAATTTCAATCGGTGGGCGTCGAAGCGGTCAAACCTCGCAAGCGGAGCCGAAAGGGCGATGGCCTCGCCGGTGTCTGCGAAGTGCGCGCGAAGAACATCGTCTAATCCTGCGGCACGCGCCCCGGCGCTCTGCAAGCGCGCGTCTTCGGCACTGTCCGCCGCGGGCTGCGGCAAGCGGAGCCGGGCCTCCAGCATGCCGACGAGCTGGCCAGCCGCTGCGGCTTCGCCGCCGCTCCCATCTTCAGGCCGCGCCAGGGCAGCCGCGTTACCGCGGTCGGTGCCGATGCCTAACCTGTCACGTCCGGCAGAAAGCTGCACGCCGGGGCAATGCAGGAGGTGATAGGTCACCCCGTCAAAGGTCTTCAGAAGGCCGAGTTCCGTTAACTCGTCATCCGTGAGCAGACGCGGCGAGGCGCCGCCCGGTTCGAGCCCGAGGGACCAACGCCAATACTCCTGAAGCGTGGCTTGCTTCCAGCGCGCCTCGCCCTCCCCCTGCACCGGGCCACCACCCGGAAAGTCCGCAGGTGCCCGCCAGCGTTTCAGCTTTTGCGCTGCATTTGCAAGGGGGCCGCGGTCCCAGCCCGCATCCGCGAGGCCCTGCCAGGAGAAATCGGCGGCCTGCCACATGGCCTCCCACAGGGTGTCGATGTCTTCCTTTGGCTTGGGGCGTTCCGGCTTTCCATCCTCGCCTGGTATCGTCCGGCCTTCGTCATAAGCCTCAAAGGCGGCTTTCACCGCCGCGTCGCGCGCGGCCTGTGTCTCGGCCTTTTTCCCCGCCTCGTCCTCCATACTGCGCTCCCGGTCTCGCGGTCTTGAGCACAGCCGAGGCGCCGCGAAAAATCAACCGGGGGTGAGCGATGCGCGCGGGCGCTAGACCGCTTCACCAACGCCCCACCCGCGCCTCGCCCTTATACCGGGCAAAGCTGGGGGTCGCGGGTGATGGTTTTTGAAAGCACTTATCCCGCGCCAGGCGCGGGATAAGCTGTTGGATAGGTTTTCTAGGCCGCGACAGGCGCAGCGACTATTCCGCCGGCACCGGCGCACTGCGCATCTGGTCGAATTGGCCCCACACGCCTTCGGCGCCGTGCCAGTCGCCCTTCGTGGCGCCCTTGGAATATTCCGTTGCGCGCGCCTCGAAGAAGTTCGCATGCTCGACCCCGTTCAGGATCTCGGTCAGCCAAGGCAGCGGGTGCTTATCCACGCCGTAAATGGGCTTCAGGCCCAGCTGGCCCATGCGCCAATCGGCGATGTAGCGGATATATTGCTTGATGTCGGCGGGGGTCATCCCCTCCACTTCGCCGGCCCCGAAGGCAAGGTCGATGAACTTGTCTTCCAGCTTGATCACAGTCTGGCAGCAATCGGCGATATTGTCGGCGACGGCGGGCGTCAGCGCGCTCGTTTCCTGGGCGAAGGTGTGGAAGAGTTTGATCATGCCCTCGCAGTGCAGGCTCTCATCGCGCACCGACCAGGAGACGATCTGGCCCATGCCCTTCATCTTGTTAAAGCGCGGGAAATTCATCAGCATTGCGAAGGACGCGAAGAGCTGAAGCCCCTCTGTAAAGCCGCCGAAGACGGCCATGGAGGTGAGGATATCGGCCTCGGTGTCGACGCCGAACTTGCCGAGATAATCATGCTTTGCCGACATCTCCTGGTACTCCATAAAAGCGGAGAACTCAGAATCCGGCATGCCGATCGTCTCCAGCAGGAGCGCGTAGGCCGCAATGTGCACGGTCTCGATATTGGAGAACGCCGCCAGCATCATCCGGACTTCCACCGGTTTGAACAGCGGCATGTAGTTTTCCATATAGTTCGCGCCGACTTCCACGTCCGACTGGGTGAAGAAGCGGAAGATCTGGGTCAGGAGGTTGCGCTCCTTATCGGAGAGCTTGACCGCCCAGTCCTTGCAGTCCTCGCCCAGCGGCACCTCTTCCGGCATCCAGTGGACCTGTTGCTGGCGCTGCCAGAACTCATAGGCCCACGGATAGCGGAACGGTTTGTACGCCACACTCGGCGTCATCAGTCCGGGAAAGTGTCCTGTCGCATCAGCCATGCTGCTCATACCCCTTGATTCGCGTTTATCAGCCCGTCGAAACTATATCTTGTGCCTTAATGGGTGGTTAAGCACAAGGTCTGGTCGTGGCCGGTTTAGTCTTGTCCACAACCAATATAGGGCGCGAGGTGTGGGATTCGAGCGGGATAACCTCGATCGGCGCGCGTCATTGTGCACAACACCGTCCGTAGGACGGGCTGCACCTAAAGCCACCACCTCGGTGATCGCGAACCGCCACCCGATTACCCGAAGTAAGTCAAGTTAATCCGCGACTAGGACAGGAAACCAAGGTCGCGTTCAGAGAACTGTGCGAGGTTTGGCAATGCCACATCCAACTCGCCCGCATTCAGCCCAAACCAACTGCCGAGAGTAGCCGCATATTGCTCGACCGAAACGGACGGGATCAGGCGACCCCGGCTCTCTGTATAGCGGCTAGAAGACAGGTCCGCTGGCGGAAGATCGCCATAGATTGCCTGGCCGTTCACGCTGCCGCCGAGGACGAAGTGGTGTCCACCCCAACCATGGTCCGTACCATCACCATTATCGATTGTGGTCCGACCGAAATCGGATGCTGTGAACACAGTCACATCCTGCCAGGCATTGCGCTCAACCATGGCGGCGCGAAACGCACTGAGCGCCTCAGACAATTCGCCTAGGAGGCGCGGAATCGAGTTGACCTGATTACTGTGCGTATCGTAGCCGCCGGTGGTGACGTAGAATACTTGACGGCTGACATTCAGGGAATTGCGCACATCGATTGTCTCAGCAACGGTACGCAATTGACGGCCGAGGGATGTATCCGGGAACTCAGCGGAGAACGGCACAACGGCTTCGAGGGCAGCGCGGAAGGTCGCCGAGTTGACCACGCCGTCGGCCGAAGCCCGCGACAAGTCCTGTGCATAAAGACCGGTATGGCCGAGGTCCTGGGATTCAAAGAAGGACTGGATGCCGCTCCTCGCCGCGTCAAATCGGGAGTTTCCGCCGAGAAAGCCACGGCGTTCGACGATATCAAGGCCTTCAGCGCCATCTCCAGAGGCCCGGAACTGACGAGCCTGCTCGCCGGACAAGAACACGTCATTGCTACCCGTCGTTACAACAGAGTAAAGCGGGTTCGATGTCGTATCGGAGGCGATAACCGCGTCGGCAAACCGCCCGCCCCAACCAATCTGCTCGCCTTCTACATCTAGCGACATCCAGGTCGATTGCTGGTCATTGTGCGAGAAAAGACGGGCCGGGCGCGCCACACTGCGATTCTCGAAGCTGTCACGATCGGTCGGCTCGATCAGTGGTCCGACATTTCCGACAACGGCCATCTCACCAGCATCGAAAGCGCTATGAAGGCCTGCCATCTCAGGAGGCAGACCGAAAGAACGCCCGCCAAAATCTCCATTATTAGAGGCTTCAAGCGGCAGAATATTTTGCCGGTTCCGCGAACTGTCGGAGGAGTCAACATTATATGCATTGAAGATCCCGGGACGGATGTCTCCGAGTGCATTGTGCGAGGCCACATCCAGCGGGAGAATGACATCGGCATGGTCCATCCCCCCTTTGAGGAAGACGCAGACCAGCGCCTTATAGCCTGTCGTGTCCGCGGCATGGGCCGGGCGTGCTGTCAAGCTGCCAAGAATACCGCTGGCCCCGGCGAAGCTCGCCGCCGTCCCCAGCATGAAATGCCGTCGATTCAGTCCTGTCATGGGTCCGCCTCCCGATTACTTCACAACGCCAAAGCTAGCCGTGGCCGTCATCATCACCATCGCAACCTCGACCCGCTTGCGCCGGTCATCGGCGTCGCTGTCAGGGAGGATTTCGATACTGGAGACAGCCGCCTCGATGGCGCTGCGCTCCTCCGCTGTGAGTTGACCGGCTGTGAAGACCAGCGCAAGCCGGTCGACAAGCGTCGAGACATCATCGGCCACAGCGATCTCATCGGAATAATCGGGCACAAAGGAGTCCACGCCGCCAGAAGGCGTCCGGTCCAAGATGAAATCGGTCATAAAGTTCGCATAGCCGAGGGCAGATGCTTCATTGATAATCTGCAATTCGGGGGCGGTTTTCCCGGCCTCGCCTGAGACCGTTCCGGGTGCTACGAACCCAGGCCGATAGAAGTTGAACACAGACGGCGACCGGAACGGGTGCTGACCGAGACGGTCTGCCGGGTTCGATGTGTCTCGCAGGCGTCCTTCCCGACTGCTGTCCACCTCGCTTAGCTTCGCGACACGCGCCCAGTGGGCAAACTTGAGGATCGGCTCACGAATCTTGCCTGCATCGTCCGGCACATCCGCAAGATCGCCGTGTTGCCCTGGGTCGAGCAGGATGGCCGCGAGCGTCGCCTGGAGATCGCCGCGCTCGCCTGTCCCAAATGTTCGTCCGCCGTTTGAGAAGGCTCCTGCATCAAAGGCGGCTGCCACCCGCGCCACATAGGCCGGGTCCGGATCACTGGCCGTGAAGCGCTGGATCAACTGGCGGGAAATAAACGGGCCAACATTAGGGTGCGCAAAAATTGCGTCGAGCGCCATGGTGATGCTGTCGTCCCCCAAAGTTCCAGCGGGGATGACGGTCCCAAGGAATACTTTCTCTCCTTCCTCGTGGAACTCATCGAACATCAGAAGTTCGCTATACTCGCCATCTGGCGCCGCGTCGCCGCCAAAGAAGCCGGTCCCTTGGAGAGATAAACCCGTGAAGACGCGCGCAAGCCCCTGGATATCTTCGTTATCGAAGAGCTCAATGGGGTTTCCATCCGGCCCGAGGCGCGGCGTCCCGTCGGGGTTCAATTCGACAAGGCCAATTGTGAAGAGTTGGAGGAGCTCGCGCGCATAATTCTCATCCGGCATTCGGCCACGCTCAGGATCCGCCTTGCGGTTACGCAGATAGGTCAAATAGTCGGCCATCGCAGGCGAATACGTGACCTCCTGGATAAGGTCTCGGTAGTTGC
>JBCAWP010000143.1:0-6943 GCA_038534535.1 Pseudomonadota bacterium | reverse complement strand
CAGGCTGACCTCACCGCGAGCCACATCGCGAAGCAGGATATTGTTGTCACAACGGCCCTTATCCCGGGCCGGCCTGCCCCGGAACTCGTGACCTCCGAAATGGTCAAGACCATGAAACCCGGGGCCGTCATCGTCGACATGGCTGTGTCCCAAGGGGGCAATTGTAAATTGTCCAAGTCGGATGAGATCGTCGATGAGGGCGGCGTGAAGATTGCGGGATTTTCCAATCTCCCCGCACGGCTCCCGGCCGACGCCTCATCGCTCTACGCGAAAAACCTGCTTGCCTTCCTTCCGCTGGTTACGGCGGAAGACGGCGCACTCACCCTCGATACTGACGATGAAATCGTCGTTGCCATGACGCTCACCCGTGATGGCGCCACCGTAAACGAAAGGCTGACCTCATGAGACGCATTCTCCTCCTCGCGGCCAGTCTGGTCTGTGCAAGCCCCGCCTTCGCGGCGGAAGCGTCGGGAATTTCCTCGACGGTCTTCCTCTTTGCCATTTTCGTCATGGCGGTCTTCGTTGGATATTACGTCGTTTGGAGCGTCACGCCGGCCCTCCACACCCCGCTCATGGCCGTCACCAACGCGATTTCATCCGTCATCATTGTCGGCGCACTGGTTGCCGCGGCGGCCTCTGCCCTCGTCGATGGAGGGTGGGTCGCAAAAGGGCTCGGCGGCCTCGCAGCCGGTCTTGCAGCCGTCAATATCTTCGGCGGCTTCCTCGTCACCCAGCGCATGCTCGCCATGTACAAAAAGAAGGGCCAATAAATGTCCCCCTCCATAGCAGCGCTTCTTTACCTCGCCTCGGGCGTCCTCTTCATTCTCGCACTCCGTGGCCTATCGAGCCCTGAGACCTCTCGGGCTGGCAACCGCAACGGCATCATCGGCATGGTCATCGCCGTGGGCACGACGCTTGCTGTTCTGGCAGACCGGCTTGACGCAACAACGCTCGGGATCATCGTCGGCGGCATCGCGATTGGCGGCGCCGTCGGGGCCTATATCGCGCGCCGCATTGCCATGACGGCGATGCCGCAGCTCGTCGCGGCCTTCCACTCCCTCGTCGGCATGGCCGCCGTGCTTGTCGCTGCGGCAGCACTCTACGCGCCTGAAAGTTTCGCGATTGGTCTTCCGGGCAGTATCGCGATGGCATCCTTGATCGAGCTGTCGCTCGGGTCCGCGATTGGGGCGCTTACCTTCACGGGATCAGTGATTGCGTTCGCTAAGCTCAACGGAAATATGTCGGGTGCGCCGATCATTCTGCCGGCGCGTCATATTCTGAACATCGCGATGGGTGTTGGTATCGTCGTCCTGATTGTCCTGCTTGTCCAATCCGGTGGCAGTGCACAATGGGCGTTTTGGGCTTTGACGATCCTTGCATTCGTGCTCGGCGTCACCCTGATCATACCGATTGGCGGCGCCGATATGCCGGTCGTCGTATCTATGTTAAACTCTTATTCCGGATGGGCCGCTGCGGCGCTCGGTTTCACGCTAGGCAACTTTGCTTTGATCATAACTGGCGCGCTTGTCGGTTCATCCGGCGCCATCCTCTCCTACATCATGTGTAAGGGTATGAACCGAAGCTTCATTTCGGTCATCCTGGGCGGGTTTGGTGGTGAGGACGCCGCGGCGTCTGCCGGTGGCGGCGAAGATCGCCCCTTCAAGCGCGGGTCTGCCGAAGATGCGGCCTTCATCATGAAAAACGCTTCGAAGGTGATCATTGTTCCGGGCTACGGCATGGCGGTTGCGCAGGCCCAGCACGCCCTGAAAGAAATGGCTGACAAGCTGAAAGAAGAAGGCGTCGATGTGAAATATGCGATCCACCCCGTTGCGGGGCGGATGCCAGGCCACATGAACGTTCTCCTCGCCGAAGCCCAGGTGCCCTATGACGAAGTCTTTGAGCTTGAGGACGTGAACTCCGATTTCCGGAACTCCGAAGTCGCCTTTGTCATCGGCGCAAACGATGTCACCAATCCAGCCGCGAAAACCGACAAGACGAGCCCTATCTACGGTATGCCGGTTCTCGACGTGGAAAACTCCGGCACGGTGCTCTTCATTAAACGGTCCATGGGGTCTGGTTATGCGGGCATCCAGAACGAGCTGTTCTTCCGGGACAATACGATGATGCTTCTGTCAGACGCGAAGAAAATGGTCGAAGATATTGTAAAATCCCTCTGAGATGACGCCTCATAAGAGACCGGAGCCCCTAAAGTCCCCGCTCAAAGTCGCAGCGCGCATAGCTCAGGTTCTGATAGCGATCGGTATCGCGGCACCTCTTATAAGCTTTCTCCTGATTGATGGTCCAACATCAGGCCCAGATCACGCCGGCGCCATTATGTTACTCCTGGGAATTGGAGTCGCCTGGATATGTATTGCGGTTCTACCCGTTATCGGTTTGTACGGCTTAATCATGAATTATAAGACCGGCCAGAGGCAGCATATCCTGACGTTCACCTTTGCTCTCCTCGTGAGCGCCTTGTTATTGTTCAGAGTTTAAACAGGTCAAAAACCTGTCCTGCTATTGCTGGCACGATCCACCGGGTTTCGCTTCATAAGCAACCGGAAGCAAATGACCGGTCGTACAAGTCGGCCAAATTCAGGGCCTGTCCTTGAAATCAATCGCTTGTCAAAATGTCTGCAAACACCGCCGCATCCACATTACCGCCCGACAGCATGACGCCGACGGTTTGCCCTTTCATGTCCGCCGGTAAGTGAAAGAGGGCCGCCGCCAGGGCAACCGCGCCGCCGGGTTCAAGGACGAGCTTCAAGTGCCGGAAGGCAAATCGGATGGCCGCGCGCGCCTCATCGTCGGAGACGGCAAACCCGCCTGAGACCCGAGATTTGTTGATGGCGAATGTGAGATCCCCGGGCTGCGGCGTCATGATCGCATCACAGATCGTCCGAGCGCCGGGCTCTATTCGCTGAATTTTGCCCGTTTCGATCGATCGCTTATGGTCATCAAACCCCACGGGTTCCGCCGTCCAGAGCTGCGTTTCTGGACTGACGCGCTCAAAGGCAAGCGCGCAGCCTGCCATCAGCCCGCCGCCGCCCGCGCAACAGATGAAGTGGTCGAGCGCGCGGCCAGTACCCACAGTTTCGCACGCCAATTCAAGCCCGGCCGTGCCTTGCCCGGCGATGATATCAGGGTCGTCATAGGACGGGACAATCAAAGCGCCGCGCTTTTTCGCGATCTCTGCCGCAATCTCCTCACGGGATTCAGTCAGCCGGTCATAGAAGCGCACCTCAGCACCATCGGCGACCACTCCATCCACTTTTATTGATGGTGCATCCGATGGCATGACAATCAATGCCGGCATGCCGAAATGCTTTGCCGCCCTGGCCACGCCTTGCGCATGATTGCCGGACGAATAAGCCACAACACCGACCGTCCGATCCGCCGACGACAATTGAGAGAGACGGTTGGTTGCCCCCCTGATCTTGAAGCTTCCCGTCGTCTGAAGGCATTCAGATTTCAGCAAAATCGATGCGCGAGATGCCGCATCAAGCACGTCGTGCCGTAGAAGCGGTGTGCGGATCGCTAGAGGCCTCACACGCTCATCGGCTAAAGCAACATCGTCATAGGTCGGCAGGTCGGTGCTAGGCATACCCCCGCCTAAACATCCCCGTTCCAGCGGTCAAATCGCTAGCGTGTCAGGCGCAATTCCTGCCGCGCGATTGACTGGAAGACGGCATCGATCTCCGAGGCGCGAATGTTGTAAGCGCGCTCTGCATTCCCAGCACAGTCCTCCAGAAGAGAGAGCGCTTCGGAACTGTCGACATCCACAGCAATCGTGAAGACCTCAATCCCATAGCCGCGAATGGCGTCGCAGGCGTCTGCGGTCAACGCATTCAAGGCGCCGGCTGAGAGCCGGTTGATCCCATCGGCCCGCCAACACGGCCCTGCCGCGCCGCGGGTATCACCCTCGGTACAACCGTAATATCCTTCAAACGGCCCCGGCGCCACATTCTCTCCGTCTGATAAAAGGATAAGAACCTTGCGGACGCTGGGGTCTGTATAGCTGCTTGGCTGGTCCTGGCCGAAGAAACGGGCCCAGCGAGGTTGAGGAGAGAGGATCCGCAATCCCCACATCAACCCTAGGTCCATATGGGTGCCGCCCGTCGCAGGATGCATCTCGTCGAGCTTGTCGATGATTTGAGCACGGTCTTGCGAGAGGCCAAGCATTGAAACGGGGCAATTCTGGTTAGGACCTGAGATCGCGCGGGCCCTCGTCCAGGGGAAGATATCTTCTTGCCACGGGCATGCGCGTCCGCCCCGCCGGAAATAGTCAAACTCATTGGGGTCAGATACGCACGCATCGATCCGTTCGTCCGCCTCCTCTCCATTCCGCTCTGCGCAGGGCCGCGACACGTCGATGTGAATATTGCCTGAGCCCCGCTCGGCGCGCTGCGTACATCTTAGGGCCCGCCCCGCCGGAATCGCGATCCCAGCGTCCGCGATCAAATCATCATCGTCATCATCAGCGTCGATACGGACGGTTTCTAGTTCGGGCTCTAGGAACGCCGCATGCCAGCGCATGCCCGATACGGGATCATCGGTCAGTGGCCTTGAGACATTTCCGCCAGACGAGACTTGTCTCTCATTCGGCGCGGCGCGAACGCAGCCCCGCCAAGTCACTGGCGCAAAGTCTCGATCCATCGCGACCTGTGTGTAGGCCTGCTCGCTCTCGGGCGCATAGAGGTAGCGCAGTCTGTTCTCAAAGGCGTTGTTTGGGCGACGACGGCTCCCATCGGCACCGACCGATCGATTGGCCGCAGGTCCTGGATCAAAACCACCGGGTCGCTCTGAGTTGATATTCACCAAAGTGGCCCAAGGAACGATCCCGATCGACGTCAAATCCGGTCCCGCGACCTCATCAAACAGGTCGTTGACGAAGTTCTTCGCCGCGCTGCGCATGAGGTTAAATCGCGACTGGCGGAACATCGAGGTCGTGTTGTCGAGGGCCAGCACAATTTCCAAGCGCTGTTGCGGCGCGGCCTGCGCGCTTGAGGTCACAGACAGATCGATATCTGGCCGGCCGAAAAGCCCCCCAAAAAACATCGGAAGGCTTGCATCAGCCGTCCCCACGATCATCCCGTCATCCGCAACTTGGAAAGAGACAGACTCCCCGGTCAAACTCGTCCCACCCCGCCCGTTCAGATCAAGTGCAAAGGTCGCGTCTAGACGCTCGCGCACGCGCCGCATGCGCTCAGCTTCCGACTCAAATAAGGCTTCAGAATGCTCTAAAGCACCTGACAGAACAGCGGCATCTAGCGCTTCCTGCATATGCGCCTTGGCGCTCACCGCACGGCGGAAATCGAGCGTAAATCCAAGCATTAACACGATCGGCAGCAGCGTTAAGGCGTAGATCACGGCTGTTGCGCCGCGCTGATCTGCCAAACTGCGCTTTAATCGGTCACGGTCGATGCGTGCCATATTTTGCCACCTTTTTGCCCACTTTCAGCAAGTGTCAGCAAATGTGGTGCCAAAATATCCGCTCTGAAACGTTCAGCTACTTCGAAGCGGTCGCATGTTGGACGAGCCGGCGTGCAAAATCACCGATCTCTGGGTGATCTAAAGCGTGTCCGAGGACTGCTTCAAAGTAGCCGGCAATCGATCCACAATCGTAATCCTGACCTTCATACTCAACGGCATGGAAGGCTTGCGTTTTCATCAACTCCGCCATGGCATCGGTCAGCTGAATCTCACCGCCAGCACCGGCGCTCTGCTTTTCAAGCAATTCGAAGATGTCTGGCTGTAGGATGTACCGGCCGGTAATTTTTAAGTTGGAAGGCGCGTCCGCTTTCGCTGGTTTTTCAACCATCCCATCCATTTCGATGAGTTGACCATTTCGGGATCTCGGCGCGATGACGCCATACTTTGACACTTCATCTTCCGGAACCGCATCGACCGCGATGATATTGCCCCCGACGCGGTCATACGCAGAGACCATTTGCGACAAACAGCTCGTTTCGGCCTTGACGATGACGTCCGGCAACAAAATCGCAAAAGGTTCATCGCCAACGATATCTTTGGCGCACCAAACGGCGTGGCCGAGGCCAAGGGGCGATTGCTGTCGCACAAAACTCGCAGCACCTGCCGGCAAGAGCGTGCGCTTAACCTGCTCCAGCGCATGGTCCTTACGTTTTTGGTCCAGGGTCACTTCGAGCTCATAAGCACGATCGAAATAGTCCTCGATCGCGCCTTTGTTCCGGCCTGTTACAAAGACAAAGTGTTCAATTCCAGCGTCCCTCGCCTCGTCCACCACATATTGAATCGCGGGGCGGTCCACCACAGGCAGCATTTCTTTCGGAATGGACTTCGTCGCTGGGAGTACGCGTGTCCCGAATCCAGCCACTGGTAAAACTGCTTTTCTGATTTTCATGGCCATCCGCTCCTTCGATCCGGGTTTAGCGTGCCTTTGGGCAAGCTAAAGCATAATCGATGCCGCTGCGGAATTGCCGCTTTCAGGAAAGCGCTAGAGAGACGCGTAAAGCAAAATCCCGGCGATCCACACGGCAAAGAAAGTTGCAATGGCAAGACCTGCAAGCCGCGTCCTTGGGGACAAACCAATATCAGCCGGAGATGCTGGCTCGATAGGCGCGTAAGCGGCATCAAGCCGGTCTTGGAGCGCGCGCGCGGGCGAAAAGGTTGCGACGAGCGTTTCGGTCAGATCACTGTCTTCAGGAGGCTTGGGACGTGCAATAGCCCGCTGTGCTGCGCGGGCTGCGGCCTCTCGTTGCTGTTCAACCAAATGGCGCGCCATTACGACCTCCCACGCGAATGACATGAGGGTATGAAAAGACGCCTTAGAAAAGGTGAAAGTACGCGCCAAAATTCGATCTAATCATCTAAAGAGCCGATTGGAGGTGTCCGCCATCGACGACGAGCGTCGCGCCTGTCATGTAGGCGCCTGCATCCGATGATAGCAGCAATAGAGGCCCCG
>JBCAWP010000142.1:0-6958 GCA_038534535.1 Pseudomonadota bacterium | reverse complement strand
TCAGCACTTGGACCCCCAAAAGCAGCCCCATGCTGAACCCCAACGCGACGCCCATGGGCAGCCAGGAGTTTAGAATAAAAGCGAGTTCGTGTTCGCGGCCGACCACTTGACCAAGGACAATCGCATCGGTGAGCCCCATCAGCATCCAAGCCATACGCGAGATTGCGATGGGCGCCGACAGGCGCAATAGATCAGCAATATCAGTGGCCCGCATCCAAGCGGGCAGGCCCCGCCTGGACATGGATCGATCCTTTTAGCTGGCTATTCAGCCGCCGTGCGCGTCTCGCGCACCGCTTTCACATCGGCCAGCTTTTCTGCCACCATGAAGGCAAGTTCAAGGGCTTGTTCGCCATTCAGGCGAGGATCGCAATGGGTGTGGTAACGCGATGACAGGTCGGCCTCCGAGATCTCCTGGGCGCCGCCCAGACACTCGGTGACGTCTTGGCCCGTCATTTCGAAGTGAACACCGCCCGGATACCCGCCCTCAGCCGAAACGATGTCGATGAACTGGCGAACTTCGGACAGGATCCGATCGACAGGCCGGGTCTTGTAGCCATTCCCGGCCTTCAGCGTGTTTCCATGCATCGGGTCGCAGGACCAGACAACGAGCTTGCCAGCCTCTTGGATCGCGCGAACCAGCGGCGGCAAACCGTCCGCCACACCGTCCGATCCAAACCGGCTGATCAGCGTAATCCGCCCCGCCTCATTAGCCGGATTGAGCGTGTCGAGGAGCGTCAACAATTCGTCGACCTCCAGCCCCGGGCCGCATTTCACCCCAATCGGATTACAAATGCCTTTGCAGAAGTCC
Organism: Pseudomonadota bacterium; assembly: GCA_038534535.1. Lineage (GTDB taxonomy): Bacteria > Pseudomonadota > Alphaproteobacteria > Caulobacterales > Hyphomonadaceae > CALLCD01. The sequence continues at coordinate 6,150 of JBCAWP010000142.1, read as the reverse complement.
ACGTGGGCCTCATCGACGTGGCGCGTCCGGTGTCCGATCCAAAGCATATGGGCGGAGGTATCGTACCAGTCACCAGTGGTGGAATCGACGCGGGTCATCGCCTCTTCAAAACCCAGCAGCAAGGCCTCGTGGGAGGTATATACGTCCACCGTTTGGAGTTGCGGCACAGTATCTGGGGTCACGCCGCAGGCTTCCATGAACGCGAGAGATTCTGAGATACGATCGGCCAGGGCTTGATAGCGTGCGCCAAGCGGCGAGCGGTCGACAAAGCCGAGCATCCATTTGTGCACATTGCGGATGTCGGCATAGCCCCCCTGGGTGAACGCCCGCACGAGGTTAAGGGTCGCCGAAGACTGGCCGTAAGCCTGAATCAAGCGCTCGGGGTTCGGTGTGCGCTCCTCATCGGTGAAGCCCATCGCATTGATATTGTCGCCGCGATAGGACGGCAGCGTGACCTCTTCGCGCGTCTCCGTTGGAGATGATCTCGGCTTGCCAAACTGGCCGGCCAAACGGCCGACTTTCACCACGGGCTTCGCAGCGCCAAAGGTCAGGACGACGGCCATTTGCAGCATAACGCGAAGCGTGTCCCGGATATTGTCCGCACTGAATTCCTTGAAGCTTTCCGCGCAATCTCCGCCTTGCAAAAGAAAAGCATTGCCGGCGGCGACCTCACTTAGTTTCGCCTTTAGGCGCCGCGCTTCGCCCGCGAAAACCAGCGGCGGGAACGCGCGAATCCGATCTTCCACATCGGCCAAGTGGGCGAGGTCCGGATAGTCTTCCGGAATATGCCGGGCGGGCTTCGAGCGCCAGGTCGATGGCGTCCAGGTCATGACACGTCTCCAAATCAGTCGCCCTTCAAACCATAGGCGGCTGTGCTGTACAATGGATATGGCGTGTGTGCGCGATATTACCTAGATTTACAAAGTCGTTAGTGGCGGGTCTTGCGGGACTCATGTTTCATACGTTGTCGAAGCGCTGATTAGCTGAATTCCGGACCCTAAACACATGTCGCACGCCTTCATCGTTCACGGCGAAGACCAAGTTGACACGCTCCTAGAGCTGACAGAACACCTCCGCCAGGCAGGGATCGCCGCGAAGTATGTCGCGAGCGACCGGCCGGATCCGGACGCCGTCGATGCTGTGATCGATGCAGCAAGCTTCGCCATTGTGCTGATTTCTTATGAAGCCATGCGCTCGCGCGATGTAAAACGCGATATCGAGCGCGCTTCGCAAAAGGGCCTGCAAATCATTCCGGTGCGGGCTGACCGCACAAAGCTGACAGGCTTCATCAAGACCGAGCTCGGCAAATCCCTCTCCCTGACGACGGACGATATGGGGGCGATTGTTGAGGCCGCGAGCCGCGCCTACCGCCAGAGTTGCCCTGTGATTGCTGTGATGAACATGAAGGGTGGCGTCGGCAAAACGACCGTCACTGCGCAACTTGCCGGCTCGACCCAAGCGCGCAAGGCCAATCGCGTTTTGATGATCGATTTCGACCCGCAGTATAATCTCACGCAGCTTTTCTTCCCGGCAAGCGAGGCCGATGAAGCCGCCGCGCGCGATGCAAGCGTGATTTCCCTTTTCGAAAAGAGCCGGCTTCACCAAGCCGGTCAGCCCTCACCAGCAGACCAATGGGGCGCGCTCTCAACGGAGCCATTCGCCCCGGCGCCGCGTGACCGCATCGTTCACCGCGTTCTCACAGACGATGACGGCAAAGGCCGCCTCGATATCATTTTTGGCCAGTTCGAGATCTCAAAATATGCCTTCTCGACCGATCAAACCGGCTTGGAGGCCGTTCGGCAGAATTTCCTTCGCACCCTCGATTATTATCGTGGCCAGTACGATCTGATCCTTCTGGACACGAACCCGAACGCGACTTTCTTGACGCGCTGTGCCTTAGAAGCAGCCGACCGGGTCGTCGCCCCGGTTCACACGGACATCTACTCTTTGCGCGGCCTTCGTCTTTTGAACCGCGTCATCGAGGATCAAACGATGACGTCCAAACGCCCGGACCTTTCGGTCCTGTTCAATGCGGTCGAGCGGCGCGAACAATCCGATTTTGAGGCCGATACCCGCAATGGCGCTTTTGACGAGAAAGTCGGCTTCGCGCTGTCATCGTCTATTCTGACGGCCGTCCTGCCGCGCAGCCGTCATTTCCTAGTGCGTGTCGCAGAAGACGATCCACCGATCCGGCGGCTTCTCACGCATCATGGGCGCGGCGGCGGTCTGCGCCATATCCGCAAAGCGCTCAATGAGCTGTCCATGGAATTGGACGGGCTATCTGACAAGGTTGATATCGCGGCCGCCGCCTAGCGCGCCATCAGCTCACCTTGCGGGTCAGCGTCACCAATTCTTCGGCAATTGATGGGTGCACGGCGCAGGTCTGGTCAAACTGATCCTTCGTGGCGCCCATTTTCAGGGCGACCCCTGCAAGCTGGATCATCTCCGCCGCGTCGGGGCCAACAATATGGACACCTAGCACGCGCTGGTCGGACACTCGCACGATCATCTTCATGAGCACTTTCGAGATCGATCCGCCAAGGACATCTTTCATCGCCTTGAATGTTGTCCGGTAGACCGCAATATCGCTTTCCTGCGCCCGCGCTTCGGCTTCGGTTAGGCCAACAGTTCCAACTTCTGGCTGGGTAAATACCGCTGTCGGAATGCAATCATGGTCGAACGTGCGGGGATTTCCGCCAAACTCGGTGTCTGCAAAAGCATGGCCTTCGCGGATCGCCACCGGGGTTAATTGAACCCGGTCGGTCACGTCTCCCACGGCCCAGATACTCGGCACATTGGTCCGCGAATAATCATCAACGATGACGGCGCCGTTGTCCTTCATATCAACGCCGGCGACCTCACACCCGAGCCCGTCCGTATTTGGTCGGCGGCCAACCGCCATCAAAATGGTCGACGCATCCAGCGTCTCGCCATCGGTCAGGGTGATGCGGTGCGGACAGTCGGCATCGCCGCTGTCTTCAATAGAGGTGAACACAGAGCCTGTGATCAGATGGATGCCCGCCTCGGCCATACCGTCCTGGACATGGTGGCGCACATCATCGTCAAAGCCTCGCAGCACGGTCTCCTTGCGATAGACAAGACAGGTCTTGGCGCCAAGCCCAGCGAAGATATGGGCGAATTCGACCGCGATGTAGCCGCCGCCCGCAATCACGATGTGCTTGGGCAAGTCTCGCAAATCAAAGATCTCGTTTGAGGTGATGGTCCGTTCAACGCCCGGCAATTCACCCGGCTCCGGGCGCCAAGGCCGACCGCCGGTGGCGATGAGGATCTTCTCCGCCGAGATCTCCTTGTCCGATGAGGCCAAGCGAAGGGTCTGTGGTCCTGTGAGCTCGGCGCGCTCTTCATAGACGGTCACGCCCGCATTTTTTTGGCCCATCATGTACAGCCGCGAGAGACGGCTCACCTCGGTCGCAATGTTCTCCATACAGCTCGCATGGCTGTATTCCGGGCGACCGACCGTCCACCCGAAACCCGCCGCCGATTTGAAATCCTTGGCAAAGGCGCTGGCATAGACCATGAGCTTCTTCGGCACGCAGCCGCGGATCACACAGGTCCCGCCCATGCGATACTCTTCGGCAATCGCCACTCGGGCGCCAAGTTGGGAGGCGATGCGCGCGGCGCGCACACCACCGGAGCCGCCACCGATCACAAACAGATCATAATCAAAACTCATGGGTGCTCCTTTGGCCGTGGCGCCTTGTCTGGATTTGTCGTCGCCGGGAGCCCGGTCCCGACTGTCAGTTGCGGCTTAATACTCGAACACAACCGCGCCGTCTTCGTTTCCGATAATCACGGTTCTGGCAATCGCGATGAAAAGCCCGTGTTCAACAACACCTGGGACCGCGCTAAGGCGCGCCGCGGTGGCGTCCGCATCGGGAATACGGGCGCAGTGGCAATCCAGAATATAATTCCCGCCATCGGTTGTGAGCGGTTGGTTCGCTTCGGCTTGGCGCAACTTCACTTGCGGACGCTCAATGCCCGAGGCAACCAAGGCATCGAATATCTTCTTTGCGGTGATCGTGAAGCCAAACGGCGTCACCTCCACAGGCAACGGAAAGGCGCCAAGCCGCTCGACCTGTTTCGACGGGTCCGCGATGACGACCATATGGTCGCTGGCACTCGCGATAATCTTCTCGCGCAAGAGCGCGGCGCCGCCGCCCTTGATCAGACGGCCCTGCTCATCGATCTCATCGGCACCATCCACCGTCAGATGGATTTGCTGAACCTGGTCAACCTCGATCAAGGGAACGCCGTGGGCCAATGCCAGCCGACGTGTGTCTTCACTCGTCGGGACGCCCCGGACAACCAGACCATCGGCAACCTCATCAGCGAGTAATTCCACAAAGTGTTTGGCCGTAGACCCAGTGCCGAGCCCGATCGTCATACCATCCTCGACCCAGTCGATGGCCGCCATCGCCGCATTTCGCTTTTCGTGGTCCGCCGCCATCAGCCCTCTCCCTTTTTTGTTGTCTTGCGAGCGGTCATCTCCGCGCGAAACGCATCGGCCCAGCCCGGCTTTTCTATCTGCCGTCCCCGCCCAATCGCCAGGGCGGCGGGGGTCACATTGTCAGTGATCACACTGCCAGAGGCCACATAGGCCCGGTCGCCGATTGAGACCGGCGCGACGAGGGACGAATTAGACCCGACAAATGCGCCGTCACCGACTTGGGTGCGATGTTTTTCGAACCCGTCATAATTACAAAAGACCGTGCCAGCCCCGAGATTTGCGCCAGCGCCAACGTCACCATCGCCAATATATGCCAGGTGATTGGCCTTGGCCCCCTCGCCCAGCACAGCATTCTTCACCTCGACGAAATTCCCAATCCGAACGCCTTGGCCAAGGACCGCCCCTGGCCGCAGGCGCGCATGGGGCCCAATCTGGCAATTGGCGCCGACATCGACACCTTCCAGATGGCTAAATGAGAGAATACGCGACCCGGATGCGACGGTTACGCCGGGCCCGAAAACGACATTCGGCGCGACGAAAACATCGTTTTCAAGTGAGGTATCGTAGCTGAAGAACACCGTCTCCGGTGCCGTCAGCGTGACGCCGGCCTCCAGGGCCTGCCGCCGGGCTTGCTTTTGGAAGCTTGCCTCGGCCTCTGCCAAGTCGGCGCGGGTATCGCACCCGATCAGATCGTCTTCCGGTGCCGTGACAACCGCACAGCGCTTGCCTTCGGCCCGCGCCAAAGCGACGAGATCAGTCAGATAATACTCGCCCTTGGCATTGTCATTTGTAACAGATTTGATGAGGCGAAACATGGTTTTCGCATCGCCCGCCATGACACCGGAATTACAAAGCCGGATCTGTTTTTGCGCGTCCGTTGCGTCGCGGGCTTCGACGATGGCGTCGAGGCTCTTGTCATCATTTACAATCAAGCGGCCATAGAGGCCCGGATTGGCGGCCTCAAAGCCAAGCACACCAAGATCGGCCCCCTCGTCCAGCGCTTGAAAAAGCGCTTCGATGGCAGCTTCGGGCACGAGCGGACTATCGCCGTATAGAACAACGATCTTGCCGTCGAACGCAGCATATCGGTCCTCGGCGCATTGGACCGCATGGCCTGTTCCGAGGGCGGGAGATTGGATAACAGCGTTTTCCGCGCCAAGTGCGCCTTCGACGTGGGCCTTCAACACATCTGAGTCTGGCGAAATCACACAGGTGGCCATCTCGCAGTTCAGAGACCGTGCCAGGGCTAAGACCCAATCGAGAACGGGCCGACCACCAACGGGATGAAGGACTTTTGGGAGGCTCGATTTCATTCGCGTGCCTTTGCCCGCAGCAAGAATGATAGCGGCGCGTCGGCTCATGGACATTCCCCTTTTCGACTGTCGAACGGACTAGACCAAACCGCCGGATTTTGCGAGCCCCGACAAAGACCGATGGGGAGACAACCTCAATGTCAGAGACGCAATCCTTGGACGATGTCACCGTCGTCTTTGATCTCGACGGGACGCTCGTTGATACCGCGCCCGACCTGATCGCAGCGCTCAATCACAGTCTGGCGGCCGACGGTCTCGCGCCCGTGCCGGCCTCAGATGTCCGCGGTATGATCGGCCAGGGCGCCAAAGCGATGATCCGAAAAGGATTGGGCTTCCATCATGAGGCGTTTGACGAAGAGTGTATCGACC
>JBCAWP010000141.1:0-6968 GCA_038534535.1 Pseudomonadota bacterium | reverse complement strand
GGTAAACATGTCACCGCACATAGCCAGGGCTTCTTCACCACTGGGCCATCGAGCCTTCGGGCGATTTCCGCCGCTGACGAGATCTGGATCCAGCCGGGTAGTGATATCTCGGTATCAGGCGTCACCTTTGAAACACTTTTCATGAAAGACCTGCTCGATAATCTCCACGTCGTGGCAGAGATCGAAGCGCTCTATGAATACAAGAACGCTCCAAACCAGCTCAAAGAGTCCGATTACACCGAGCCGCACCGCGAAGCGATGACGGCCCTCGCCTCCTCGATCTGGCAGACCTCGCTCGCAGACCTGGCGGAAGACCGCTCCCTCGACCAGGCGTTCCTCGTGGATCTGTTTGCCGACGCGCCTTTCTCCGCAGATGCGGCCGTTGAAGCACGCCTCCTCGATAAGCTCGGCTGGCCGGAAGAAGCGCTCGAAGCGGCCCGAACCCGCGACGGCGACGGCAATGTCTTTGAACTTGCTAAATATGACCCGCCGAGTGTGCGCGCCCGCGCCCCGCGGATTGCCATCGTCGGTGGCGAGGGCGCCATTACAACCGGCGCGAATGCCGCCGGGGGCCCTTTTGGAGAAGGGACGCGCTTTGCGTCCGACACAATCGCCAGCGCCATCATCGAAGCCGGAAACAATAAGCGTGTCGAAGCCATTGTCTTCCGCGTCGATAGCCCCGGCGGATCGCCCACGGCTTCAGACCAAATCTGGCGCGCGATCGAACAGGTCCAGGAGAAAGGCAAGCCCGTCGTCATCAGTATGGGATCGCTTGCGGCCTCCGGCGGATATTATGTGTCGACCGGCGCCGACCACATTATCGCAAACGACACGACCATAACCGGCTCCATCGGCATATTCGGCGGGAAGCAAACCATCTCAGAGGGGCTAGAAATCATCGGTGTGAACCCGCGGACGATCTCTGTCGGCGGGGCGTTTGCCGACGCCTACGGCACCGATCCTTTCACTGAGGCGCAACGCGCGGAGCTCTTTGAAAGTCTGCGCCGCGGATATGAGCGCTTTACCCGCCTCGTGGCTGAGGGCCGAGAGATGTCCATCGATGAAGTCCATGCGGTCGCCAAGGGCCGCGTTTGGAGCGGAAACGATGCACTTGAGCAGGGCCTCGTCGACGAGATCGGCAGCTTCCTCGATGCCATCGATAAAGCCAAAGAGCTCGCAGGCATTGACGCAGAAACCGATGTGCGCCTGGTGACGTTCCCGGCGCGCAAAGCGGGACTGGAAGCCCTGGGCGATCTCTTCGGCGCTTCAGCGGAAGCGGCTCGGGTCGCCAGTGTCCTCGCCACCATCACGGGCGATGAACGTCTCAATGCGGCGCTGACGCAGATGAAACTGATGCAAGGCAACGATCCGAAAGCCTTCGGCCCCATTCTCATCGAGCATTGATGTCTGGTCCGTTGCGGCAAAACCGAGGATGTCCCCGCGTCTGGGCCTTTGCGGGCCTTGCGCTCGCCCTGGCGCTGCCGGCGGTCGCTCAATCGACAGATCGTGCGGCCTTAACCGCGTGTCTTGAAGAGATTGAAGATGCACGCCGGCTCGCCTGTTATGACGAGATCGTGCTCGGCTTTGGCGCGCAAGATCCCGTCGCTGAGGCTGAGCCAACCGATGGCCAGTCGGCAGCCAACGCATCGCCCGCAGCGACCCCCGCAGCGGCGAGCGTCGCCGCGACCGAAGCCGCGACACAGCCCGAGGCGCCACCCCGCCGAGTAACCCTTCCCGTGGCGTCATTCCGCTTCGATGGCGCCGGCAAACTTGTGGTGACCCTTGAGAACGGCCAGGTTTGGCGTCAAATTGACCAGACGAATGTCAGACGGTCGACCCGCGATGCCGCGGACGAAGCCGAGATCCGCCGGGGGCGCCTCGGCTCGGTCTGGATGAAGATTGATGGCGGCCGCGCGTTCAAGGTCAAACGACAGAATTAAAGGTGAGCCATGGTGGATTTTCGACGTGTCACGGACACTCTCTACGCCTCGCCTCAAATCGATCGGGATGATTTGGCGCGCGCCGCCGAGGCCGGGATCAAAACCATTATCTGCAACCGCCCCGATGGCGAAGAGATCGACCAACCCCGCGCAGCCGACCTGAAAGTCGATGCCGAATCGCTCGGGCTGACATTCCTTGTCGTGCCGTTTGCGGGCTTTCCTGCCCCGGAAATTATCGCCCAACAAGGCACGCTGATCGAACAAAGCCCAGCCCCCGTCTTGATCTATTGCCGCAGCGGCACACGGTCGGTGACCGCCTGGGCCCTGTCACAAGCCGGCAAAGCCGACGCCGACACGATTATCGCGCAAGCCGCGAGTGCCGGATATGACGTCTCCGGACTGCGCGCCGCTCTGACCCAATAAACAAGCAGACACAAGCTTGTGACAAAAACGTGGGATTTCTTGCAGGTAACGCTGCTTGTTTGGACCTGACCCAAGTGCAATTCTGCACTAAATGAACAGCGTTACTCGCGCGAGACGCGTAGCAATGGGAAAGAGCGAATGAACAGCCGGATTTGGTTCTCCGACTTTAAATATCGCGATGGCGAGTTCCTGGTGAAAAAGACAGGCGCGCGAATACCGTTCAGTCTCGCCCTCCTCAACGATGTCTTCGCCTTCTTCGCCTTTTACTTCTTCACGCAATCCTGGCGGATCTGGCGCCGCCTCTCCGGCCACAAGCGCCCGTCAATCGCATTCGTGCCGGACAAGCCGCGGCCTTGGTACTTTATATGGCCGGTTTTGCAGGTCGCGGGTGCCCGCATCGTTTCTGATGCGGCGAGTGCCGACATTGTCTTCCAATTCGACGATGCAACGGTGAGCCAGCATGCCGCTCCGCTGACGAACGACGCCGCGACACTGGTCAATTTCGAGTGCCAGGATATCTCAAAATCGATTATCGCCGACACCTTCGCCCTCGCGGCGGGATACGATCTAGCGGTTGATCCGCGGACCTTTGACGGTCCGATGGTTGAGAAATCCGAAGCCAATGCCGCCCATGATGGACGCATTATATACGGCCCAATGGAGCCCGTGCCCGGCAAGACCTATCAACGCCTAATCGATAATGAGATTGAAGGCGGGCTGGTCGAGGATCTGCGCACGTGCATCGTTGGAGGAGAACCAACCGTTGTCTTCCGCAAGCGCCGCCGCCTGGAACGCCGCTTCTTGAACGAGAACACCGAGGTCCTGCTCGACCAGCCGAAATCGGTGTTCAGCTCCGAAGAGCTCGACATCATCCGCCGCTTTGCCGCAGCCCTCGGCCTTGATTGGGGCGGCGTTGATGTCCTTCGCGACCGCCATTCAGGGCAGATCCATATTGTCGATGCCAACAAGACGGATATGGGTCCGCCGGTCGCCCTCCCCCTCGGCGGGAAGTTGCGGGCAACACGCCGCATGGCCAAGGCGTTCGAATTGGCCTTTACCCCGCGCCGTAACTAGGCGCCCTCCTATCCTCCCAGACGATAACAGATATAGACCTCATGGCTTCTCCCATCCCTTTTGTGCGTGAAATTGAATTTGAATATGGCCGCGTTGACCAAGTCAGCCCGCTCATCCGCCGCGTCATCGCCAACAATCCTGGTCCGTTCACCTTTATCGGAACCGGCACGTATATTGTCGGGCGCGGCACTGTCGCAGTCCTCGACCCCGGACCTCTGGACGATGCGCACTTCGACGCCCTAAAAGCCGCGCTTGAAGGCGAAACAGTATCCCATGTCCTTGTGAGCCATGGTCACTCCGACCACTCCCCACTCGCAAAACCGATGGCAGAGTGGGCCGGCTGCCAGACCCACGCCCTTGGCGGCGCGGTTCCGACCGCAAAAGGCGAACTCGGATCAGAAGACGATCCGAATTTCAAACCCGACATCTTGTTGGAAGACGGCGATGTTATCGAAGGGCCGGGCTGGTCGCTGGAAGCCATCGCAACGCCGGGCCATACCGCCAATCATCTCTGTTTCTGTTTACTGGAAGAAAACGCGCTGTTTTCTGGCGACCACATCATGGGTTGGTCAACGACGATTGTTGCCCCGCCCGACGGGGATATGTCGGACTATATGGCAAGCCTGAAGAAAGTTCAGGACCGGAACTTCGACATTCTATGGCCGACCCACGGCGCCCCGATCCAAGATGACGTGAACGGCTTCATCGAAGCCTATATGGAGCACCGCCGGGCCAGGGAGGCGGCGATCCTCGTACACTTGCGCCAAGGGGTCACCAGTATTCGCGAGATGGTCGCGGAGATGTATGCGGACGTTGATAAACGCCTTCACCCTGCCGCGGCTTTATCTGTCCTCGGGCATATGCGCAAACTGGTCGATGAAGGTGTCGTCCACTCCCCGGACCAGGAACCGCTCGTCTCAAGCGTCTTTCACCTGGTCAAACAACCTGCGACATAAATAAGCGGAACACCGTCAGTATCGTTGGCCTTCCAGATCGTTGAGGAAGGCTGAAATCCGGCGGGAATTGGCCCCCAAATCTGACCGGCCGACACGGCTAACCGAGCGCATGTCGACGCGCGTACCTCCCGGCACTGGTCGTAAACGAAGGGCAACGTCATCCTTAAACCCAAACCAGGTCGAGGTGTGTGTCGCTTCGAGGACGCCGCCTTCGGCATCTTCCGTCACAATCGTCCAGCCCTGGGCCGCGACGAGCCGCTTGGCCGCCGCGAACACAACGTCCGGCGCGGCATTAATGGTGACCGGCTCAAGGGGCGGATAGGGTTTCGGCGGCTCGGCATCTTCGCAATCATCCGGGTCTTTTGAGGGACACTCGGCCTCTTCCTGGATATCCGCAATCAGCCGACCCTCTAATGGGCTCTCAGACCCATAGGAGAAAACCGCATCCGTGCCGTATCGCACGGGGTTAGACTCCGGCCCCCGCGCCGCCATTATCGCATCGCTGAACCGGACCGGGTCAGACCAGTCCGTCTGGATGTCATGGATGGGTGGTACAGCCTGCGCGCCGGCGACAAGGCCGCCCAGCCGACCAAGCAGGAGCAGCGAAACGACCAGGGCGCCAATCGCCAGAATTGCTGGGCGCTTCCTCGGCGATTTAATCAGCGCAATGACCAGCGCGATCACAGCAAGGCCGACGCTGCCAAATGCCACAACGCGCCCAATGTCCCGCATCATCGTCAACAAGCCGAATTGCCAACTCCAGAAACCAAACCGGCTGCCGAGGGCTGCGGCCATGAACCAAAGGACGGATAAGATGGATACGACAAGCGCGCCCAGCGCGACGCGTCCGCGCCATCCCCCAGATTGATCGGCGATATCCGACATGGCCTGCGCTCCTTCTTTCAGGTGGCGCCTTTTCCCCTATGATCGGCGCGGATGCAACGCGGGATTCAGCATGAGCTAGCCTCAAACGGCCGCTCTTGCTTGGTGCTTATGGGACCAGTGGGTGACTTGAGCGGCCCCGACATGTCTTCCGTGGGCGCAGCCTCCTCATGAATCTGGTCTTTATTGGGCTTTTAGTCCTCGCCCAATTGGCGCTCGCAGCCTACAGCGAAAGCGCGCGCTCACGCGTCCTCGGTTCTGCGGTGATTGGCGGGATCGTCGGCGTTCTCATCGAACGCCAAAGCAACCCCCCTCAGGCCGTCGGCAATTTATAGTCCTTGAAGCGTTCGCGCAGGGCGAGCTTGTTAATCTTGCCAGTGGCGCCGAGTGGAATCTCATCGACAAAGGCAACATCGTCCGGTGTCCACCATTTAGCGATCCGCCCCTCCAAAATCTTCAGGACATCTTCCTTTGACGGCTGCTCACCCGCCACCGGTTGGATGATGAGGAGCGGCCGCTCGTCCCATTTCGGATGGTAGATGCCGATGGCTGCAGCATTCGCCACCTGCGGGTGCCCTACGGCGATGTTCTCAATATCGATGGACGAGATCCACTCGCCGCCGGACTTGATCACATCCTTCGCCCGGTCGGTAATCTGCATCGTGCCATGCCCGTCAATATTCGCGACATCACCGGTATCGAACCAGTTCTCTTCGTCGAGCACATTGCCGCCATCACCTTTAAAGTAACCCGCAGCGATGGCGGGGCCACGCACCATCAGCCGGCCGGATGTCTCCCCGTCGCGCGGCAGCTCCTGACCGGCATCGTCGATGATTTTAAGCTCGACACCGAAAGGGGGGCGGCCCTGCTTCAGCTTCTGCGCCATGCGCGTATCGATATCGGCGCCTTCAAGGTGCGGCGGCAGCGTGCCAAGTGTGCCGAGCGGTGAGGTTTCGGTCATGCCCCAGGCGTGGATAACATCGACTTCAAAGTCTTCTTCGAAGGCGCGCAGGATCCGTTCCGGCACCGCGGATCCACCAATTACGACCTTTCTCAAGTGCGGCAGTTTCAGACCGTTTTCATTCAGGTAATTGAGGAGCCCCAACCACACCGTCGGCACGGCGGCTGTGATCGTAACTTTTTCCGTATCCAGCAATTCGTAGATGGATGCGCCATCCATTTGCGCACCGGGCATCACCATGCTCGCCCCTGTCGCGGGGCAGCCAAAGGCAAGCCCCCAGGCATTGGCGTGGAACATTGGCACCACAGGCAGCACGACATCGCTTGCGCCCATGCCCATCGCATCCTTCGACATGGTGATCAGCGTGTGGAGCACGTTGGAGCGGTGGGAATAAAGAACCCCCTTCGGATTACCCGTCGTGCCGGATGTGTAACAGAGGCCGCAAGCTGTTTGCTCCGGGAAGTCCCCCCAGCGACAGTCCGCTGATTGATTCGCAATCCAGCTGTCGAAGGCCACCGCCCCGAGTTGATTGTCCGGCATGTCGGTCTCGTCCGCGAAAATCACGAACTGCTTGACCGTTTCAAGCTTGGTTTTGACCGCCTCAATGATCGGCAGGAAGGTTGAATCGAGGATCAGCACCTTGTCTTCGGCGTGGTTTAAGATCCACGCGATCTGGTCGGGGTGGAGACGCGGATTGACCGTGTGCAGAACTGCGCCGATGCCCATGGTGCC
>JBCAWP010000140.1:0-6984 GCA_038534535.1 Pseudomonadota bacterium | reverse complement strand
ATATCGGTGCCGATGGCAGACCGACTTCCTGTCTTCAAGGCTGCGATGGCGAGCACGCCGGATCCTGTTCCAACGTCCAGAACGCGTTCCGGTTTTTCGCGGCGGCGAATACGATCGAAGGCGAGAAGGCAGCCGCGCGTTGTGCCGTGGTGACCTGTGCCGAAGGCCGGGCCGGCCTCTATGAGGATAGGTATTTTGCCAGGCGATGCAGACGTCAACGCGTGGCTGCCGGCCACGAGGAAAGGGCCGGCCTCAACGGCGGGTAATCCTTCGAGTGAGACGCGCACCCAATCTTTGTCTTCGACCGGTGCGATGCTCGGGCTGAGGTCCGCCGACGAATCTTTGATTATGTCAGCGCAGGCGGCAGCGGCCGCTTCGTCTTGGGCATAGGCGTCGAGCCGCCAGAGGGCTCTCGTTTCTTCGCGCGCATCGACGGCATCAGCCGGTGTCGGATCGGACCAGGCGAGTATATCCCATGCGGCCTGGACGGCCGCTTTCGAACCAGATGCAGTGATTTTGTACATGGTTTCGCCGGCTTAGCAGGCGGACCCGTATCCGCCTAGCGCATTGGTGCTGCGATCTCTGGGCGGCCTGTTCAAAAAGATATTTAGGGTCAGAATTATTTCGGAACCAATTTCGCAGTACGCGCATAGGGCGTGTGATACCGACCCGTATCCTTATTGCCCCTATACAAACTTCTTTCCGGTCGAGCGCCCGCTCGACCGGTTTTTTTTGCTTCGTGAGGCCTCTTCGGGTGAGATTTCGCGCTGATACACCCGGCCCCGACATTTTTCTGAATTTTCTTGGAACCCTTTTCGGGGGCTGGGCATAGGGCTTGTGATACTGACCCGTATCCCCCAATTACCTGAGCCCTCGCGCCGCCAGCAAGTTCGTCTTGCTGGCGTTTTCTTTTCTATCAGGCTGCGCTGAGAAAGGTCGATATAACCTTCTTTCGATTGGTTTTTTCAAAATCAACCGTGAGCTTTGTACCTTCAGCTGCGACGACCCGCCCATAGCCGAATTTGTCATGGAAAACGCGCTGGCCGATGCGGAAGCCGCTGTCGCCCGATGCTGTGGCAATGAGCTCGGCCTTGCCGTCGATAATGGGGCCAGGGCCGGTTTCCCGGCTCGCATTGGCCTTCATCCGTTTCCAGCCGGGGCTATCATAGGAGGAGCGGGCGCCGAGATCTTCAACGCTGCCCGTGAAGGCACTGTCGGCGCCTGGCTGTGTCGCGTAGCCGGTTTCGGATATCGCCTCGACATGCTCGTGCGGCAGTTCATCGACGAAACGGGAGGGCAGGACCGATTGCCAGCGGCCATAGATCTGGCGGTTGGCGACAAAGGAGATGTAGCACCGCTCACGCGCTCGCGTGATGCCGACATAGGCGAGGCGGCGTTCCTCCTCGAGTCCTTTCAGGCCGCTTTCGTCCAGGCTGCGGCGAGAGGGGAAGACCTCTTCTTCCCAGCCGGGCAAGAAAACCATGGGCCATTCGAGACCCTTTGCGGCGTGAAGGGTGAGGATCTGGACCTCGTCACCACCGCCATCTCCGGTGGAGGCATCGAGGACGAGTTGGACATGTTCCAGGAAGCCCGGAAGGGATTCAAACTCGCCCATGGCGCGGATGAGTTCTTTGAGGTTATCGAGCCGGGTTTGGGCCTGGGGCGAGCGATCCTTCAAGAGCATGTCGGTATAGCCGCTCTCATCAAGGACGATTTCGGCAAGCTCTGTATGCGGACAGCCATTGGCGAGACGGTCACGCCAAAGATTGACCTGGTCCAGGAAGAGGGTGAGCCCGCGCTTTGCGGGACCTTTGATTTCATCGGTCTGGAGGATCATCGGAGTAATGACCGACAGGGACCGACCATCATCCCGGGCGAAGCGCTGAAGCTTTTGGACTGTCGAGTCGCCGATGCCGCGCTTCGGTTGATTGACGATCCGCTCAAAGGCGAGGTCGTCATCCGGCTGATTTATCAAGCGGAAATATGCCATGGCGTCACGGATCTCGGCGCGCTCGAAGAAACGTGGGCCGCCGATGACGCGATAGGGCACGCCGAGGAGGATCAAGCGTTCCTCGAATTGCCGCATCTGCCAGGAGGCACGCACGAGGATGGCGCAGTCGCTATAGGCGCGGCCGGATGACCGCCAGGCTTCGATATCGTCCCCGATAAGGCGGGCCTCGGCTTCGCCATCCCACAGACCGCGGACACAGACTTTGTCGGCGTCTGGATCGGTTTCGCCGCCGACATGGAGGGTCTTTCCGAGGCGGCCCTTATTATTGTCGATGACGGCGGAGGCAGCCGCGAGGATATGTTCGGTGGAGCGGTAGTTCCGTTCCAGGCGCACGACGTCGGCCCCCGGGAAATCTTTCTCAAACCGGAGGATGTTCTCGACCTCTGCGCCGCGCCAAGCATAGATTGATTGGTCGTCATCTCCGACACAACAAATGTTGCCAGACCCTCGCGCGAGCAGGCGTAGCCAAAGATACTGGGCGACGTTCGTATCCTGATATTCGTCCACGAGAATGTAGCGAAACTTGTTGTGGTAGCTTTCAAGAACGTCTGGGTGGGACTGGAAGATTGTGATGTTGTGGATCAGGAGATCGCCAAAATCGCAGGCATTCAGCACTTTGAGACGGGCTTGATAGGTCTTGTAGAGATCCAGCGCTTTGCCGTTCGCGAAGAGATGGGCGTCTTCGGCGGGCGCATTGTCTGGTGTAAGGGCGCGGTTCTTCCAGCCATCAATGAGGCTGGCGAGGAAACGTGGTGTCCAGCGTTTCGTGTCGATACCTTCAACCTCGATGATCTGTTTGCACAGGCGGATCTGGTCATCGGTATCGAGGATGGTGAAAGAGGGTTTGAGGCCTGCAAGCTCGGCATGGGCGCGCAGGATTTGCGCCGCAATCGAGTGGAAGGTGCCCAACCAGCGTAGGCCCTCTCCGGCATCTCCGATCAGGGCGAGGGCGCGCTCGCGCATTTCGCGGGCAGCTTTGTTCGTGAAGGTGACCGTGAGTGTTTGGGATGGCCACGCCCGGCGCGTCGCGATGATGTGGGCGAGGCGCGTCGTGAGGACGCGGGTCTTGCCTGTGCCAGCGCCGGCGAGGACGAGGAGCGGCCCGTCGACGGTTTCCACAGCGCGGCGCTGTTCTGGATTTAAGCCGTCGAGATAGGCGGCGTCCGGCCCGGCAGGAACTGGGGCACGGGCGGCAGCCATGTCTGAGATGGAGGGCGGGCGATTCGGCGATTCGGTCATGCTATGAATATAGCAGTCACACAGCCGAACGGCAGGCATCAATCCGGCCGGCGTGCAGTTCGCTTCGTTGGATCTTGCGCTTAGTAAAGGGTCTGAAGCGCTTTCGCGTCGTAATCGGCAAGGTCCCCATAGCGCTCTTCCTTGATTTTTTGGGCCCAGAATGGGTCCTGAAGGAGCGCGCGGCCGACGGCGATCATGTCAAACTCGCCTCTGTCCAGGCGTTCGACAATGTCGGAGATTGGCCGCGTTTTGGAATCTTCGCCTCGGAACGCGCCGATAAAGTCAGATGAGAGGCCGACCGATCCTACGGTGATGGTTGGTTTACCAGTGAGTTTCTTGGTCCATCCGGCGAGATTAAGGCCGTCTTCGCCATCGATCTCAGGGAATTCCGGCTCCCACCAGCGGCGCTGGGAGCAATGGAGAATATCGACGCCGGCATCGACGAAGACGCCGAGGAAAGCCTCGAGCTCTGCTGGGGTCTCGGCGAGGCGGGCTGTGTAGTCCTGCTGCTTCCACTGCGAGAAGCGAAGGATCAGAGGCATCTCGTCCGTCATTTGCTTGCGGCATTCCGCAATCACCTCGCCGGCAAAGGTCGCCCGACCCACCAGGTCGCCGCCATATTTATCCGAGCGCGTATTCATGACGCCCCAGAAAAACTCATCGATCAGATAACCGTGGGCGCCGTGGATCTCGACAGAGTCGAAGCCGAGGCGGGACGCGTCGCCAGCGGCATTAGCGTAGGCCGCCACCATATCGGCGACCTCTTCATCGGTCGGTTCTGGCTGGACCTGCTTACCCTTATGGGTTTTGCCGGATGGACTGTCGGAGATCGCTTCCGGGTCCGGACCCGTACCGGGCTTGCGCATCATGCCGACATGCCAGATCTGCGGCGCGATCTTACCGCCGACACCGTGGACGCCTTCAACCACGCTTTCCCAGCCCGATAGCGCGGCGTCCGCATGGAAATTCGGCACGTTTGGATCATTCGACGCACCACCGCGGTTAACGGTTGTGCCCTCTGTAATGATCAGGCCGACATCGGCCTCGGCCCGGCGCGTATAATACTCGGCAACATTCTCACCGGGAACGCCGCCCGGCGAAAAGGACCGGGTCATGGGCGCCATCACGATCCGGTTTGGCACGGTCATGCCGCGGCTCGTAAATGGGGCGAAGAGGGGAGAATTGGCGGACATGGATCGAATGCCTTTCGTCAGATAGCGCGGCAGACCATGGAGAGCCTGGAAAGACGGGTCAAGCATCTGGCCGTCGGGCGCCAAGCAGAACCGCGCGCATGTTGCCTTTCTCGCGGAAGGACAAGAGCAGCAGATACGCCGCCAAGAAGAGCATGCCGAGGCTCCCAGCCAGGACTGCAAGAGCGAGTCCACCAGCGGAGAAGTTGTTCCGCCACGCCGTCCAGAGTGCCGACAGCATGAGGAAACCCATAAAGTCGAAATTGAATTGACCCGGCCAGGCCATCGCCGCGATGTCGCGGAAAAAGACGGCAAGCAGGCCCGTGCCGTGATGGGCGATCACAATCGCCGTGTAGATGGCAAGGATGGCGAAAAAGATGACGAGAAACAGACGGAAAAGGGCCATGGGGCGGTCCTGACTTTGTTGAGCTTTTGTAAAGAATGGGTCCGGCAGGCGAGGCGCGTCGTCTGCCGGACCAAGGGCGCGCAAGTTCCGGGAGGGACATCCTGCGCGGATAGGTGAGGCTATGCTGCTGCCGGTCTAAGAGGGGTGCGGTGCAGGACGCCCGACGCCAGGACGGGGACGAGATAGGTAACGAGGAAAACGGTGTTCGCCGCTGCATTGAGCGGAAACCCGGTGGCGATGGAGAGGGCGCTGTCTACAAGGAACCAGATCGCCATCGCGAGTGATATCATTCGCCAGGCTTGCGACCCAACGGCGTCAGAGGCGCGAATATACCCGATGATTGTCACGCCCCAGCCGACAAGGACGGCGCCAAGCACGCTGCAGGTAAATCGCATGCCGGGGGCTTCGAAATAGCTATGGCCGAAATCGAGGCCGCTGATGAGGCCATAGTAAAACCGAGCGCCTGCGTCGGTCGCGGGGACTGCAGCGCCTGCGAGGGCAAGTCCGAGGGCAATGGTGACGGCGCACCAGACCCAAATCCATTGTCGCCATAGGCCTGTCATGCCGCTCTCCTTCGTCGATGATGGACCTGAAATTGGGCGAAGCGGCATAGGAGGCGCAATTACCTCTGAGGTTATGGACACACTTTAAGAGCGCTGCGACAGTTCGGCCATGGATCCTCGTCCCATACCGGCCGCTGACACAATGACGGGTTTTTCCCTGGCGCTGCGACGTTTCCGAGCGGCGCGTCGGATGAGCCAGCTAGAGTTGGCCCTCGAATGCAATGTGTCGGCGCGGCACGTCTCTTTTCTCGAGACGGGACGGGCCAAGCCCAGCCGAGAGATGGTGTTGCAACTGGCGCGGGGGCTGGTGTTGCCCTTGTCAGCGCAGAACACGCTTCTCAGCGCGGCGGGGTTTGCGCCCGCCTTTCCCGCATCGCCTCTTGAGTCAGATGCGCTTGGTCCGCTGCGCGACGTGCTCTCGGAAATGATTGCGCGGCATGGGGCTAACCCCGCTATGCTGTGCGACCGGCATTGGTCGATCCTTGATGCGAATGCTGCCGCGCGACGCTTGCTCTCGGTCTTTCACGGGGATGCTGGAGAGACAAATGTAATTCGTATGCTGACGCAAAATTCCTTGAGCGCGGAACTTGTGGAGAACTATCCGGAAGTGCTGGCGGAAATGCGGGGCCGGCTTCAGCTGGAGGCCTTGGAAGCCGGTGATGACGAGGTCTTGCGAGAGTTGTTGGCCGATGTCGAACGCGCGTGTGCTGACTACCCTGTCGGTGCGGCGGACGTAGCTCGCCGTCCGTTGGTGCCGATCATTTTCCGCACGCCGGCGGGCCGGCTGAGCTTCCTGTCGACGATTGCCCATTTTGGCACGAGCGAAGATGTCACCGTTCGGGATCTGCGCCTTGAGCTCTTCTTTCCGGCGGACCAGCAGACGCGCGATGCTATGGCGATGTTTGAGGCGGCCGACTAATCCTCAAAGATGATCTGCGGCGGCGGTTTCGCCTTTAAGTCATTGAGGCCTGACCAGACCGTATCGGCGAGGGTCGCAAACACATCGGCCGCGGGACCTTCCTGGCTTGCCGCGGGCACACCGCTGTCGCCACCTTCGCGAATGGCCTGGATAAGCGGGACCTCTGCGAGGAGTGGTAGGCCGAGTTGGGCGGCCATCTCCGCGCCGCCGCCTTCACCGAACAGGGCATGGCGTTGGCCAGAAGGATCTTCGAACCAGCTCATCGTCTCCACGATACCGAGGACCGGGACGGCGGTCTTGGCGAACATCGCAGCCCCGCGGCGGACGTCGGCGAGGGCGACGGTCTGCGGCGTTGTCACAATGATCGCCCCCGTGAGTGGAACGCGCTGGGCGAGGGTGAGGGCGGCGTCGCCGGTGCCCGGCGGGGTATCCATGATCAGGAGATCAAGCGGAGCCTCGGGCGTGCCCCAGGCCGCATCGTTCAACATCTGGGTGATGGCTGACATGACCATTGGGCCGCGCCAAATCATCGGGGCGTCGGGGTCTGAGAGGTAACCAATCGAGAGCGAAGACAGACCGTGGGCAATAACGGGCTCGAGCTTACCGCCGGCATTGGCGCGCGGGTCCGCCTCAACGGTGCCAAGCATGGTCGGAAT
>JBCAWP010000139.1:0-7050 GCA_038534535.1 Pseudomonadota bacterium | reverse complement strand
CCGCCCTCTTTCGAATCTGTCACCGGCGCTATAGCGTCCGCCCCTATGGCCGATGGCAGCACACCGAAACCGCCAAAAAGACCCAAAGGGACGAAAGGCCCCTCGCCTTTCCTGGTCCAATACCTGGAGATCAAGGCGGGCCATCCGGATGCTCTGCTCTTCTTCCGCATGGGCGATTTTTACGAACTGTTCTTTGACGACGCCGTTCGCGCCGCCGAGCTTCTAGGCATCACCCTGACAGCCCGCGGTGAGCATGAGGGGCAACCGATCCCGATGGCGGGTGTGCCGTTCCATGCGGCGGAAGGCTATCTTGCCCGATTGATCAGCGCCGGCGAGCGGGTCGCGATTTGCGAACAGACCGAGACGCCAGCCGAGGCGAAAGCGCGCGGGTCGAAGGCGATTGTGAACCGCGAAATCGTGCGCATCGTGACGCCCGGCACCATCACGGAAGATGCGCTGCTCCCGGCTCGCGAGGCCCAATTGCTCGTGGCTGTTGGATTTGCCTCTGGCGGGGCAGAGGCGGGCCTTGCCGTGTGCGATGTCTCCACGGGCGACTTGCAGATTTTTGAGACGGGCACGGTGCACTTGGCCGACCTGCTATCAAGCTTGCCGGCCCGCGAATTGATTGTGACCGATGGCGACCGGCCGGAGGCGGCCAAGGCAGCCCTCGCGGCGAGCCCAGCGCCGCTCACGCTTCGCCCAGCGCGCTCTGCGAGCCCGTCCGTCGGCGAGCGCGCTTTGAAAGACGCGTACCAGGTCCAGGCGCTCGATGCGTTTGGCAGTTTCTCAAGGGCAGAACTCTCGGCTGCCGCGTTGCTCATCGACTACCTCAAGCTGACCCAGGCCGGCGGCGACGTTCGGCTTGATCCACCGCGGCGAGCCTCGTCTGGCGGGCACGTGTCGATAGACGCCGCAAGCCGCGCCAGTCTCGAGATCGACCGGGCTCTAGCTGGCACGCGGGAGGGCTCACTGCTAGCAACAATCGACCGGACCCTGACGGCGCCAGGTGCCCGCCTCCTCGCTGAGCGCTTGGCCCGGCCATCGGTCGATGTGTCCGAAATTGCCGCCCGCCACGACGCCGTCGCCTGGTGTCTGACTGAGCCGGACCTGACGGCGGACCTGCGCAGCGGTCTAAAGGCGGCGCCGGACCTTGAACGCGCGCGTGGCCGGCTCCGCCTTGGACGCGGCGGACCGAGGGACTTGAAAGCCCTCGGCGCTGCGCTGCTTGCTGGCGAACAAGCCGCCGCTTTGGTGGCGAAACGCATGGCCCGCCCGCCGGCGCTGATTGATGCGGCGATTGAGAACTTGACGCTTTCCAAAACGCCGGACCTCGCGAGCCTCGCCGCTGACCTCTCCCGGGCGCTTTCGAGCGATGTTCCGCTCCTCGCCCGCGACGGCGGCTTTGTGGCGCCGGGATGGGACGCGGCCCTCGATGGGGCGAGAAGTCTTCGCGACGATAGCCGGAAAGTGATCGCCGCACTTCAAGCAGACTATGCAGATCAGGCGGGCGTCGCGGCGCTAAAAATCAAATACAATAATGTGCTGGGTTATTTCGTAGAAGTGTCGGCCCGCCATGGAGACGCGCTTCTAGCGCCGCCGCTTTCGGAGACCTTCATCCACCGGCAGACGCTCGCAAATGCCGTTCGGTTTTCAACGACAGAGCTTGCCGATCTAGCGGGGCGGATTTCTCGCGCCGAAGAAGAAGCGAAAGCGCGCGAACTCTCAGTCTTCGAAGCCTTTGTCGCCCGGATCGAAACACTTGATACGCCCTTGCGCGCCGCAGCCTCTGCGATCGCAGAGATAGACGTGGCCCTGGCCAATGCCGCCTGGGCAGACGAGGTGGACGCCGTACGTCCTCAGCTTGCCGATACACCCGTCTTCGAGGCGGATGCCTTGCGCCACCCGGTCGTAGAGGCCGCCCTTAAAAAGCAAGGCGATGGCTTTACGGCGAATTCGGCGCACCTTGATGCCACGGGATCGGAAGGCGCCCGCCTCCAGCTGGTCACGGGCCCGAACATGGCGGGTAAATCGACCTATTTGCGCCAGTGCGCGCTCGCCGTCATCCTCGCCCAGGCCGGGTGTTATGTCCAGGCACGCAAGTTTCGTCTGGGACTCGCGGACCGCGTCTTCTCGCGGGTTGGCGCGTCTGACGATCTCGCACGCGGACGATCTACCTTCATGGTCGAGATGGTCGAAACAGCGGCCATACTCAATCAGGCCACGGCAAACAGCTTCGTCATCCTTGACGAGGTTGGGCGCGGCACATCCACCTATGACGGCCTCGCCATTGCCTGGGCGGCGGTGGAGCATCTGCACAATAAAACCGGCTGCCGGGCGCTCTTTGCAACGCACTATCATGAATTGACAGGTCTTGCCGCTGACCTCTCCGGCGCGGCGAATGTGTCTCTGCGGGCCAAGGAATGGACCGGCGGGCTTGTCTTCCTCCACGATGTACAGCCCGGCCCGGCGGACAAATCCTACGGCGTACAGGTCGCCAAACTCGCGGGCCTGCCGGCGAGCGTGGTGCGCAGGGCCGAGCAAGTGCTGAAGCGGCTTGAAGCTGATCCGGCAGCGCCGGAGTCGCTTCCCCTCTTTGCGGCAGCGCCTGAACCGGCACCAGACGCCGAACCTGCCCCCTCGCCGCTGACCGACGAAATCGGCGCGGTCAACCCGGACCAGCTGACACCGCGCGAGGCGCTGGACCTTATCTATCGCTTAAAGTCTATCGCCGAGGGCGCAGACCGGTCCTAGTCCCGCAACAGGTCGTTGATGCCGGTTTTGGACCGCGTGCGCTCATCAACCGTCTTGATGATAATCGCTGCGGCGAGCGAGGGACCGCCATTTGATCCAGCGAGCGTCCCCGGTACGACGACCGAATAGGGCGGGACTTCACCATAGCGGATCTCCCCCGACTGCCGGTCGACGATCTTCGTCGATTGGGACAGGAAGACCCCCATAGCAAGGACTGATCCTTCACGGACGATCACGCCCTCGGCGACTTCCGCCCGGGCACCGATGAAGCAATTGTCCTCAATGATGACGGGGTTCGCTTGGAGTGGTTCAAGTACGCCGCCGATACCGGCTCCGCCGGAGATATGAACATTCTCACCAATTTGGGCACAGGAGCCGACCGTTGCCCAGGTATCGACCATTGTACCCGAGCCGACATAGGCGCCGATATTCACAAAGGACGGCATCAAAACGACATTTGGTGCAATAAAGGACCCTCTCCGCACACAGCAACCCGGCACGGCGCGAAAGCCTGCGGCCTCGAAATCGGCAGGGCCCCAGCCCGCCGTCTTCAGGGGAACTTTGTCCCAATAGGTCATCGCCCCGCGGTCCGCAGGCGATGCCGGCATCATTGTATTGGCGTTCAGCCGGAAAGAGAGGAGCACGGCCTTCTTGAGCCATTGATTGACTGTCCAGCCACCGGCGCCGTCAGGCTCGGCAACCCGTGCCTCCCCTTTGTCGAGGGCGGCAATTGCCTCATCCACCGCCTCGCGGGTCGCGCCTTGAGTGGCGGGCGACAGGTCAGCGCGCATTTCCCATGCGTCGTCAATCTGGGTTTCAAGATCAGGGGTCATGGGCAGCTCTCGGCAGGAGGATCAAAGACGGCGCGTTAAACATCCATATACCCGCCCAATCAAGGCTTCGGCACCTTTGCCCGAATTCGACAATCGTTAAAATTCGCCCATTGCACGATTTAGGGTGTTGACCCAACTCGCCAAAATGAGACGCTAGCCGAGCGTGCTCGCACGCGTCAGGCATAGGGGAGACACTCATGAAGTCTATGGTTTCAATATGCGGGCTGTGGGCCGCAACGATTGGACTGGCGGCCCATCCGGCGGCCGCACAATCCACCGTTTATTCATTCGGGGACAGTTTGAGCGACAATGGGAATGTCCGTGCGGTGACGTTTGGGCTCGAGGCGGGCGACGAGTATTTTCAGGGCCGCTTTTCTAATGGCTTTGTCTGGTCCGACCTCCTATCCGCGGCGATAAATGGCGACCTGCAGCGAACCAATCCAGGGTTGATCGGCCCCTTCGCAGCGGGGCGAACGGCCGGCTATAATTTTGCCCATGGCGGTGCGGTCTCGGGGAATAATGGACTGAACTTCAACGCGTTCTTCGAAGGTCGTGTTCAAGGCACGCTTCTGGAACTGCTGCCGCCTTTTGTTTTGACCGAGCAAGCAGAGCACTTCCGTGACCAACGTTTCTTCTTTCGGCGCACATTCCGTGCATCCGACGATGATGTCGCCACGATCTCGTCCGGCGGCAATGATTACTTCAATGGTGAAACCGATGTGGATTTTGTCGTCGGCTCAATCATCGAGGCGATCGACACGATCGAAGATAACCGGATCAATAACTTCATTGTGCTTGATTTGCCCAATGTCGGGGACATTCCCGCGCGAATTGGCGATCCTAATCAAGCCCTGTTGAACCAGCTTTCGGTGGAGCACAATGCGGTCCTGCGTGCGGAGGCGAATGCCATTGAGGCGCGGCGTAACATCAACGTTGTGATCGTGCCTGTCGGCGACCTATTCGATCAAATCGTCGCGGACGCGGACTTAAATGGCGGATCGCTGTTCGGCTTTACCACGGTACGCCCTGGCGAGGGCACGACCGGGAACTGCCTGGGTGACGGGCTCGTGCTGGGAGCCTGCCCTGACAGTTATCTGTTCTATGACGGAATCCACCCCACTGCGCGGGCCCATGCGCTGATCTCAGATCTCGCGCTTGGGACCGTTTATGCCGAAAGCGCCGCGGCGATTGATAGCGGCGCACGTCTGATCGCCGTCAACCAGATCAGCACCGCGCAAAATCGTCTGATGAATGCCCGCTTATCGGCTGCCCAAGCTGGACAGCATGCGTCGGGCTTCCTGAGCGATGGGCTCAATCTCGGCGGCGCGCCAGCAGCCCTGTCCGCGGGTGGTCTCGCCTTCCGGGAAGTTGATGCACGCCGCGCGGGCCAGCCGACCCAATTCTATCGATATGTCGATGGCGCGGCGCCGGAGGTCTTTGCTTTTACGCCTGCAGACGATTTGTTTGGTGCTGCGGACGCCACGAGCCTGCGGCTGTCGGCTGGGGAGTATGTGTCCGCTTTTGGGACCGATACGTTCCTTTCGCCAAACCTGTTCGTGGGCGCGCTCGTCACCCGGGCCGAGCGTGGCAATACGGCCCTCCTCACCGAGCGTGCCGATCGGTCGGACAATTATTCGGCCTATGCCGCCTGGATGAACGGGCCGCTCACCCTTGGTGTTACGGCGCAAAGCGGCGCGATTGAACAGTCGTCTGTCCGGGCGACGGGTTTTTCCCTCGCGCCGGAAGCCCGTGCTAATACGCGCAGCCGGTATGCGATCAGCCGCGTCGACGCCAACTATGGCGCCAGTTGGGGCGCCCTTCGCTATGCCGTATCGGCAAAGTTTGCCGCGACGCAGCTCCGCCAGACAGGATATACTGAGGTTGGCGGTCTTGGGCTCGTCGATGTCACGGTGCCGGACCGGACACGCCGCGGCATCGCGGGATATCTCGGCGCCGAAACCCGCACGCGAACGAAACTTGCGCGGCACCTCTGGGCAGGCCTTTCCTTGGAAGCCGGAGTCCTTGCGGCGAATTCATCCGATCTCGGATATTCAGCCCTGATTGATGTGGAGGGATTGCTGATAGAGTCCGTTGACGGACGGCCGGTGTTTGCGAGCGAAATCGAGCAAAGCCAAATGGCGGGCCTCTTCGGCACCACAATGACGCTGGCGCGCGGGGAACGCCTCTCCCTCCGGGCAGAAGGCTATGGCATGACGAGTGCGGACGGTCTGCGCCATGCCGCGCGGCTGAACCTTGCCTATAGGTTCTGATCTCCGGGGCCAAGGCCGCTAAGGAAGCCCGTCAAGTCGCCGGTTGAGAAATCGACGTGGGCGGGTGTCTCCGCCGGTGCGCCGGCGGGTCGGGCCGCCTCTGGCTCATGGCTCCAGTCGACCTCGGAATGGACGAGCACAGTGGCAAACCCCATGGCGTGGGCGGGAGCGAGGTTGCGCGCCAAGTCTTCAAAGAAGACAGATCCCCGCGGCTCAATGCCATGCTGGTCGCAAAACCGGTCATAGGACCTCTGATCGGGCTTCGGATGAAAATCGCTGTCTTCGATGCCGCTCATACCGTCAAACAAATGGTCAAGCTCCATATACCGCGTGACCCGTTCAGCATGGCGCTTCGAGCCATTTGTGTAGACGTACTTTTTTCCGGGCAGACCAGCGATGGCCGCCTGGAGCCGGTCGCATACGGGCAAGGGCGACAGATCGATCTCATGGACATGGTGGAGGAACTCGTCGGGCGCCATGCCGTGCAAGGTCATAAGGCCTTTCAGGGTCGTGCCGTGTTCGGCGTAGTATTTTTTCTGGAGCGTGCGTGCAGCGTCATGGTCGATCCGCAGAAACCGGGACACAAAATCGGTCATCCGGCTGTCGATCTCGGCGAAAAGGTCGCAGGCCGCGGGATATAGCGTATTGTCGAGGTCGAAGACCCAAGTGTCTCGGCCGGCCAAGTCGCGCCGTGCTTTATCCAGCATTGGGCGGCCCGAAATCGCGTTCAAAGAACTCAAATACCAATCGCCGATCGGTTGGCGCCTGGGTCGCCGCGAAGAGACCCCGGCGATAGGCCGAGGCTTCACAATCTTCCCGGCCGCTGATCGCAAATTTCGTCCGGCTAATGCAAAAGACGTCCGCCCCGCGCGACAGGAAACGCGTCTGCCCCGTCGCTTCATCCATCAACTCGCCATAGACAAAGTGTTCGGTCTGGAGAAGCGGCTCATCGATGACCCGCGCGCATCCGCCGGCTTCCAGCATCCACCAGCCCCGGCTTTCCCAACCGTCGCCCCGGCGCCGCCCGATCGCTGACCAGACACGGCCTTCAGTCCGGTTGCACAGGGTCAAGCCCACATTGCGGGCGCGGTCGAGCGCGACCTGTTCGAGAATGTCTATGAGATCAGGTTGCGGCGTGTTGGCCGGAAGGTTCTTGTCATCCAAAAAGTCGCGCAAGGCCGAGCGCGTCCGCGGGC
>JBCAWP010000138.1:0-7056 GCA_038534535.1 Pseudomonadota bacterium | reverse complement strand
AAATGATAATGTCGTCCCCATAAGAGCTCTTGGCTCATTCGCGCCGCTGGTTTTCGCTTCGTTTTGAAGACTGAAATAATTTGATCCGTCATCGATCCATGACGCCACAAGGGCGCTTCCTGGCGAATTGGACGGCGAAACTCTTATGGGGACGACATTATCATTTACAGCAATCGCCGAGATCGATGTTCCGTGTCCGAACTTCAGATCGTCCCAACTCCAACCTAGGGGCTTCGGCTCGTCGGCGAACCATTGATCGTCCCCCACAATATCACCGATCTCTGTTATCCCTGATGCTGCGACGGCTTCCGCCAGGGTTTCGAGACACCGCACCTCACAATCGGTGCTAAACCCGACCGTCGGATCGCCCCGTCCGACCAAGACGAGGGTCGGCGGTCCTGAGCCCGTCCACTCAGATACGACCTGCAGCCCATGGTCCATAGTCGACAATTCGGTCGCTGCTGCCAAAGCCGCCGCCGTGACCAACAATTTGGCGTTTGAGGCCGGCATAAACCGTTCATCCGCCCGGTGCGCAATGAGTACGTTGCCATCTAGATCGGTGACCGAAATACCGTAGCGCAATCCGGAAAGTTCCGAAGCGATTTGAACTACACCAGGATCTTGGCCGTTAACCGGAGCTGTCGCGAGGGCCGCGGTGGCGGCTGCGACGACGGATAGTCGTCGATAGTGCGTTTCAACCCACCTCAGGGTCGCTGTGAGTCTCACCGGATGTCTCATTGAGGAAAGAAATTGAACCATTCGACCCGCCAGTTTGAATGTTATGGACCTACTCGTTTTGGGTGATGCTTCCAGAGTCAGGCAAACGAACCTCACACTCCGACTTTCAAATTACACTAGTTCGGATGAACCATAAGCAAACCTCAAACAGCCGTTTAGACAGGACGTTTCTTTTGTACTGCCGGTTCAAGGCGTTCATTGCCGGGGGCTCGACGGCGCCAGATGGCGCCTTATGAGTCGTCGATACGCAGTTTACGCGATTTCCAAGGGTCTAACTCATGACTGATCTCGGCGACGCAAACATCGCTCCGTTTGAATCTCATTTTTCTTTTGAGATCTTTGGTATTTCCCACACGGTGTTTGAAGAAGGCACAGGCCCCGGCGTCGTTCTGATGCATGAACTGCCCGGTATGACAGACGAGTTTTGGCGTCTCGCCAATTGGCTAAGCGAGCACTTCACCGTTTACGCTCCGGATTTGTTTGGCAATTCGCGAAAGCCAACACCAGCCAACCCGGGTCGAAATCTACTCAGAGCCTGTATCAGCCGAGAAATTCACCTTTTCGCAGAGGACGATCCCGGCCCGATCACTCAATGGCTTAGAGCGCTTTCCAAGAAGCTTCACGAGCAGACGAATGGACCCGGTGTGGGCGTAATTGGTATGTGCATGACCGGGAACTTTGCTTTGACCTTAGCATTGGACTCTTGGGTTGCTGCGCCCGTTTCCTCTCAACCGGGATTACCTGCGACGACGCCATTTCGGAACCGCGACGGCGGCTTGCAAATTAGCACCGAGGAGAAAACCAAACTCGCCAACCGTGAGATCGAAATAATGGGACTGAGATTTGAAGGGGACAGGCTCTGCCGTGCGGCGCGGTTTGATGCCATCCGAGAGCTCGTTGGAAGCGAACGTTTCGACGAACATGTCATCGCCGATTAGCATCGCAACCCCGATGGACCACTTAAACACCCTCACGCTGTTTTAACCGCAGACTTGGTTGACGCTGAGAATAGCGTGACCAAGCGGAAATTGATTGAAGTGATCGATTTCTTGAAGGCGCGGATCTCTTAATCATCTCAACCCGGCTTCCAATTAGAGAAGCAGACGTCAACAACTCGCCAGCATCTACTTTGCGGCAACGATTATCCGATAATTGTCATGGTGAATGTCGGTATGGTTGGTCAGCCAAAGGGTGCGTCGGTCCTCGCTCAAGACAAAGCGATCGGAATGACATCCATCGGCGATATTGATGCCAGGGAAATGGCGCAGATTGTGTTGGCAATAGTCGACACCCGGAAGACCTAACTCCCGGTCGGCCTGCCGGAGATGCGCCTTGCGGCCAAGGCCAGCACGCATGACGATGCCAAGAACCGGTTTAGCGAATGAGACACGGCCGGTCACGCGGTATTGGCCGACACATCCCCGATACCGGCTCCACTCAAACGTCTCGTCATAGGTCAAATTGTCGAAGTGGACATAGTAGGAATCGATTGCGGTTCCGGCCGCAATGACCCCAGACCCGAGCGCCCCCCAGGTCTGATGGTCCTTCGGAACACTGTCCGGGAAATAGTCGCCTGGCTGAGATAGATCGACAATCATATCTCGGCTCAGTCGATGGTTCCGGCGCTCGGCGAACATGAAGAGATCCGTGTCGCTTGTCAGCGCGTGTAATTCCAGTGAGGCGGGGGGCGCTCGCAAGAACCGGATATCTCCGCCAATCGCCGTAATGCGACCGTCTTCCAGATGGATAATTTCTTGCTCGGTCAGTCTCGGTTCAGTCAGCGTCGACTGGGATGGGTTCGAGCGGGCTTGGCCGAGCGCGCAGCCAGCGGCCACAATCATCGCGGCCACTAAAACACCCATGATCGAGTTACGTTTCACGGTCAGAAACTCCGGCTGATCCCGACAGACACAAAGACCTCGTCTATGTCGCGCCCAAGCGTTGTGCCGCCCGAGATGGACAAGCTTGATCGCTCAGTAGGGAAGATTGACACACCGCCGGATAGCTCCGCCCATTGGGCGGCGGTCTCATCTTGGCGGACTGTCGGCCGGCCCGGGCCGTTCCGGCCGGAGAAGGCAAAGGCGCTTGCCGCTCCGTTTTCAGCCGCAAGACCAGTGGCGTTCACCGACAGAGATAGTCTGTCGCGCACGGCCCAGCTTGTTCGCAGGCCCAATGATCCGGTCAGCCCGTCCTGGTTCTCATCAAACTGGGCGATCGGCCCGATCCCGGCAATCGCTCCAGCATCCGTTTGCGAGGAATCATAGCGAAGGCTGGCCCTCGGGATAAAACGTACATCTCCGGAACGAAAGACGGTCGACACGCCGCCTGCCACACTCCAGATGTCGGTGTCGGCTTCCAGATCAAGCATGGATCCAAACGGACCGTCGGAGGTGAACACCCCGTCAAAGCGCTCGCGCCCATAGATGACGGTGAGGTCGACCTCAGCTGGCCCGACCGGCGCCGCCACCCAAATCGATCCGGACACGCTCGATCGATCCACATCGCTCACAGTTTCGGGCACGGCATCATCGCCTTCAAAGATCGTGATCGAACCGCCGACAAAGGCCTGGCCGATTTGGCGTTCGAGCCAGACCGTGAGCGACAGAAGTGTATCGTCCGACCCAGTGTCCCGCGGTGCCGACCAGCCCCCTGTCAGTCCAAGCGTCCAGTCCGGCGACGGCGCGCCTTGCGCCGCCGCACCATCGATAGCGGCCGCCAACGCCAGCGGCAAAAGGAGTTTCCAACGATGCAATGGGATCTCCCGATACCAACGCCCACCCCAAAGGGCGGACGCTGATCCACGCATGGGCTGTTGACTATCGATCGCGATTGCGCCGGCGTTCCCGGTCGACCCGGATCCAGCGGCGGCTCTCCCGCGTCTCGCCATCCGGACCGATCACGCGGCGACGTCCCTGGAACTCGCCGGGTCCCGTGCGCTCGCCCTCATTCTCAACAAGACGCGTTCGTCCCTCCGGGCCTTGTTGGCGAAGCTGACGGCGACATGACCCGCCATTGCACTGGACAGTCGCATCTGCTGTCGCTGTTCGGCCGTTTGGACCCGTCACTGCGCTGCGGCGCTCAAAGCCACCATCGGCGGTACGGCCGCGTTGAAAGTCTCGGACGGTTTGGCCCTCAGGTCCGTTCGTGACCACAGTACCGGCGCGTCCGGACCCGGTCTGCACGCTCTGTCGCTCCCGCACGGCAATCTCGCCATTCGGTCGGGTCGTCGTCGTTCGGGACGTGACCGTCCCGTCTTCCCCAATCGTCGTCTCAGTCACCGACGAGCCGGTGCGACCATCGGGACCCGTATAACCGCCGGTGCGTGTGCAGTTCCCTGCGCCATCACATTGGGTGCTCGCTGCTGAAGACGAGACGCGGCCGCTATTGGTGACGGTCTCCGCATTTCGTTGGAACGTCCCAGTCTCTGGATCGAAACTCCGCGTAAATCTCCGCTGGCCACCACGGCCCGCATTGGTCTGAGCGGATCCTTCGCCCGTCACCACGGTGCCATCTCGCGTAACGGTCCGGTCGATGGTGGTCTCGCCGCCCCGGTCATTTGCGACCGTGACCGTCGTCGTGTCGGTCTGCGAGATCGCCGCCTGAGCGAAAAGGGCTGTGGCGAGCGCTGTCGAAAGTACGAATCTCTGAAGCATGACCTGAAGTCTCCTTTCATTGACAATGCAATGAGCGTGGACCGGGCATGTCTTCGGCGTGTTTCAGATCGAGGGAGAAATGTAACGAAGTGTAACGGTCATTGCGGCGCGCGTCTTATTGCCGCCATACTCGAAGCAAATGGCTGAAGACACTTCTCGTCTGGTTCTACTGGTAGAAGACGATACGGACATCCGCACCATGGTCGCCGCGCTGCTTCAGCGCGAAGGTTGGACCGTGGCCCAGGCCGGCGACGCAGTTGAGATGGATCGTGCGCTCGCGGATGCACAACCGGATCTTGTGGTGCTCGACATCAATCTGCCAGGTGAAGATGGACTTTCCATTTGCCGACGCCTGAGCGCCCAAACGGACATCTCAATCCTGATGCTAACGGCGCGCAGTGATGATTTGGACCGTATTATCGGGCTCGAAATCGGCGCAGACGATTATCTCGGTAAACCGTTCAACCCGCGCGAACTCGTCGCGCGGGTGCGCGCCTTGCTTCGGCGACGGGGCCGGCAGGCGGCGCCAACAGGGCTCATCACGGTCATTGGATTGACGATCGATCCGGGCGCGCGGACGGTGCGGGACGAAGACCGCGGTCCGATCAAACTCAGTGGCGCAGAGTTCGATCTCTTATGGACGCTGGCCGAAGCGCCTGGGCGGGTGCTCTCCCGCGATTTTCTTCTCGACCGCATCCACGGACGAACCGCGCACCCGTTTGACCGCTCGATTGATGTCCTGGTCAGCCGGCTCCGGAAAAAGATCGATCGCGGCGGGCCAAGCCTAATCGAGAGTGTTCGAAATGCCGGATATGTTCTCAGAGTATCGCGCACATGATCCGGGTTCGCCCACCGACCGTCCGGGTGCTGCTGCTCCTCTTTGCAGCGCTTGCCGTCGTTCAACTCATTCTGTCTGCGAGCGCATTCTTTCGGTTAAATGCCGATCGCGACGGGGATTTTTCTCTGCCCTTGCCGACCCGCGTAACGGCCATCGTGGCGATGGTGGAGACGACGCCGCCGGAGCGGATCGATATATTGCTCAAAGCGCTGAGCGACAGTGATTTCGAAGTCTGGCTGGTCGATACGCCGGAGGTGCCGCTCAGGGGGGAGCACCTCGACTTGTCCCAGGTCGCGCGCGCCGTTGACGCCTATGTCGACGCTTTAGGTGACAGGGATGTCGCGGCCTGGATTGCGCCGGAGCCTGGCAAACCGGTTCGGACGCCGCGCCTTGAAAGCCTTCGTCTCTGGTCACCACACCCCATGCGCTTGGCCGTCTCACTGCAAGATGATCGTTGGCTGATGATCGAAACACGTGAGCCATTGCCACAACAAGTATTTGGCTTGCCGCCTGGCATTGTTGCCGGTTTTGTCGGCGTGCTTGTCGCGTTCCTATCACTTATCACACTGTGGCAAGGGCTGGGTCCACTTGAGAGCCTGTCCCGTAGCTTGTCGGCATTTGCGATCGAGCCCAAGCCGCAAACCCTTCTTTTGAGAGGACCACGCGAAACGCGCGATGTGACGGCCGCGGTTAATCGCATGCAGACGGTGATTGCAGATCTGTTGCGCGATCGCCAAGTGATGTTTGCTGGTATGTCTCACGACCTTCGTACGTATCTCACCCGGCTCCGCTTGCGCATTGAGGGTATTGAAGACGAGAGGGCGCGGGTGAAAGCCGAAGCTGACCTCGAGCAAATGGCGGAGATTGTCGAAGATGGTTTGGCGTTGGCGCAACTCGAAACGGTTGCGTCGATCACTGAAACGGTCGATTTAGCGGAACTTGTCGAAGGCCTCGCCGCCGACGAACTGACGGTCGTATCACTCGTGTTCGAACCGGAGGATGGTCGCTTTGAAATTGAAGCCGATCCCTATCGTATGCGCCGGGCAATCCTCAATCTGCTCATAAATGCAGAACGCCATGGCGCGGAGCCTGAAGTCCATCTGCGCAAGACAAATACGGGAATAGAGTTGGACATTGCCGATCGGGGTCCAGGCATCTCCGTCGCTGAGAAGACACGGCTTCTGAGGCCGTTTGAACGCGGAGATAAAGCCCGTACAACAGACAAACCGGGCTCGGGCCTGGGGCTGGCCATCGCCAAACGCATCGCTGAGCAGCATGGCGGCGACCTTTGCTTGATCGATCGCCCTGGGGGCGGGCTGATCGCGCGGATCACCCTGCCGCTTCGTCCGAAGGGCTGACCCAATCATCTCTCCCGGGAAAAAAATAATTCTTTCGAGAGGCGAGCCGTCCGATGGTAAGACACCTCGGGCCTTGGAGCGTCACTGCGATGCTGTCCGCAAAGCTTTGATTGACTGGTCGAGAAGGGCGGCGCGTCGGGGCGTGCAATCCCTTGACGACGATCAGTTGAATTCCGCCGTCCGCTGGATGACGGTATCGGAGAAAACCAAGGACTTCACGACCCCGTTCTTTTTGAGATTCACACGATTGACTTGTTCCGGCCAGACGTCGCGAAGGACATCGTGGCGCATTCGGATCGTTTCTAATCCGTCGATAATCGGTGTTTCCTGATAGACCCAGAGATATCCCTCTCGGACTTCAGACCCGATGAGGGTGAGCGGTACAGGCAGATCATCTGGCCCGACCATCTCAAAGCGTTGGTCCACATAGGAGGCGAAGGCGGCACGGGTTTCGGAAGATCCAAAGAGG
>JBCAWP010000137.1:0-7063 GCA_038534535.1 Pseudomonadota bacterium | reverse complement strand
CACGGTATTATTTTGCCGGACGCGAATATGGACCAAGCGGTCAAGGATATTGTCGGCGCGGCCTATGGATCTGCGGGGGAACGCTGCATGGCGCTGCCTGTGGCCGTGACCGTTGGGAAGGCCACGGGCGACGAATTCGTTGAGCGTATGGAAGAGGCGGCGCGGGCCTTGAAGGTCGGCGTTTCGACCGATGCAGACGCCCATTATGGACCGGTCGTTTCGGCGGCGCATAAGGCCAAAATCGAAGACTATATTCGCATCGGTGTTGAGGAGGGCGCGGATCTGCGCCTCGATGGCCGGGGGTTCAAGATGCAAGGTCATGAAGAGGGATTCTTCGTTGGCCCCTCCCTCTTCGATCATGTGAAACCGGGCATGACATCCTATGAGGACGAGATTTTCGGGCCCGTCTTACAGGTCGTGCGGGCGGAGACTTTGGAAGAAGCTGCCGCGCTGCCGTCTCGCCATCAATATGGAAACGGCGTTGCGATCTTTACCTCGAATGGCCGGGCGGCGCGGGAGTTTGCCGCGCAGGTCAATGTGGGCATGGTTGGCATCAATGTGCCGATCCCCGTGCCGGTCAGCTACCACACCTTTGGTGGGTGGAAACGCTCTGCCTTCGGTGACACGAACCAGCATGGGCCGGAAGGGGTGCGCTTCTGGACGAAGATCAAAACGGTGACCCAGCGCTGGCCGGAAGGCGATATCGGCGACCAGGCCTTCATTATTCCCACGATGCAATAGGATAGACCGCTATGGCGACCTTTGAGACGATCACGCTGGAGCGCAATGACCGGGTCGCGGTTGTCACGCTGAACCGGCCAGACAGCTTGAATGCACTAAACGCGGAGATCATGGCAGAGATTGCCGCCGTCTTTGGTGAGCTGGACCGCGATCCCGAGGTCGCGGTTTCGATCTTAAC
The DNA here is from genome assembly GCA_038534535.1 of Pseudomonadota bacterium. GTDB lineage: Bacteria > Pseudomonadota > Alphaproteobacteria > Caulobacterales > Hyphomonadaceae > CALLCD01. Next base: position 6,144 of record JBCAWP010000137.1, on the reverse strand, counting down.
CGGGGCCGGCCGGGCCTTTGCTGCCGGGGCGGACATCAAGGAGATGCAACCGCAGTCTTTTTCGGACATGTATGTCGCCGACTATTTTGCGGGCTGGGACCGGTTTGCGGCATGCCGAAAGCCGGTCATTGCGGCGGTCAACGGATTTGCCCTCGGCGGCGGCTGCGAGCTTGCCATGATGTGCGATGTGATCATTGCTTCGGATAAGGCGAAGTTCGGCCAGCCCGAGATCAAGCTCGGCGTGACCCCCGGCATGGGGGGCTCTGTGCGCCTGACCAAGGCCGTCGGCAAAGCGAAGGCCATGGACTTGGTTCTAACGGGGCGCATGATCGACAGCGAGGAAGCGGATCGGATTGGTCTGGTCTCACGCATTGTGCCCCATGACGAGCTGATGGCGGCGGCGACCGAGATCGCGAAGACGATCGCGGGCTATTCCATTCCATCGGTCATGGCGGCGAAGGAAATGGTGGGCCGCGCTCTGGAGCTGCCGACGACCGAAGGCGTGCGGTTTGAGCGACGCCTGTTCCAGGGCCTGTTTGGCACCCATGACCAGAAAGAAGGCATGGAGGCCTTTGTGGAAAAACGCCCGGCCCGGTTCCAAGACAAATAAAGCCCGGCAGCGCCGGACAGGAGGAGAGTGATGACGCGAATTGCCTTTATCGGCCTTGGCAATATGGGCGCCGGCATGTGTGCGAACCTCTTGAAGGCTGGCCATTCAGTCCGCGCGTTCGATCTGAATTCAGCAGCGGTCGACAAGATCGCTGCCCTTGGCGCGGTAAAGGCGGCCTCCGTGGCAGACGCCGCAGCTGAAGCTGATATCGTCGTATCGATGTTGCCGGCTGGTCGGCACGTACACAGCGTCTATTTTGATGACGATGGCGTCGCCAATGCGGTGCCGGCGGGGGCGCTGTTTATCGATTGTTCGACAATCGCCGTCGAAGATGCGCGCGCCGCTGTTTCCAAAGCGACCGCAGCGGGGTTCGACATGGTGGACGCACCTGTTTCGGGCGGTACCGCAGCGGCAGACGCTGGCACTCTGACCTTTATGGTCGGTGGCACCGAAGGTGCTTTTGCCCGCGCACAGCCCGTACTCGCGGGCATGGGAAAGAACATTTTTCATGCGGGTGGGGCCGGGAACGGCCAGGCTGCGAAAATCGCCAATAATATGCTTCTCGGTATATCAATGATCGGGACGTGCGAAGCGTTCAATCTCGCTGAAAAACTGGGGCTTGATGCCCAGACCTTCTTTGACATCTCGTCTAAGGCGTCAGGCCAGTGTTGGTCGATGACGAGCTATTGCCCCGCACCGGGGCCTGTGCCGGCTGCGCCGTCCAATCGCGACTATCAGCCAGGGTTCGCTGTTGCGATGATGCTGAAGGATTTACGCCTCGCCGCTGAGGCCGCGCGCAGTGCAGATGCCCATACGCCCCTTGGCCAGCAGGCGACCGAGATGTACGAGGCACTCGATGCCGCAGGACATGGCGGGCTTGATTTTTCGGGGGTGATGAAATCCCTTCGCGGTGAGATTTGAGCGCCTCCACATGCAAGCGGTGCGTCGTCCCGCCGCAAAGCGTGATTGCTTTTTTTCAAAATTCTTAGCGCTATTTATCGAATTCCTGATAAGATAAAGTATGGGCAGTCCTGCACGGATAATGGTGGTTGAGGACGAACGGATCGTTTCGCGGGATCTGGAACGTGAACTTACGAAGTTCGGGCACGATGTTGTTGCCACTGCGCAGCGCGCCGATGACGCCCTCTACAATGTGAAGCTGCACGAGCCGGACCTCGTGGTTTTGGACATTGTGATTGACGGCGACATTGATGGCGTGTCGCTCGCACGCAAAATACGCGAAGAGTTCGATGTCGCGATCGTTTTTTTGACGTCCCATGCGGATGAGGAGACCGTCGAACGTGCGAGCGCAGTGCGCCCGAATGGCTATCTTGTGAAGCCGTTTACACCAGACGGTCTGCGGGCATCCGTCGAGACGGCCCTGTCGAATTATGTGCGCGCCCAGACAGAGCTCGACTTAAGGCGCGTGGCGGACGGGGACACAAATGACCTCAGCCTTCTACAGGTCCAGCATGTGAATGACTTTGTCGATAAGCACTTCGACCAGGACATTTCTATTGCCGACATGGCCGAAGCTGCGGGAATCTCCGTCGCGAGCTTTTCACGGAAGTTCAAACAGAAGACGGGGCAATCGCCCTACCAATTTGTCGTTGAGCGCCGAATTGAGGAGGCCAAACGGCTCCTGCGCCATACCGATATGACCATCGCTGAGATTGGCCTGAGCGTCGGCTATGCGAATCAGGCGCACTTCACGACGGCGTTCGGTAAGTTGACCGGCATTACGCCGGCCAAATATCGCCGTCTCTAAGCGGTTGACCTAGCGCGGCAAGAAGTCGTTTTCGACCAACCACTCGATAATGTCCTCGGCGGCCTCGTCCGCGGATCGGGCGGTTGTATCGATGCGGATATCCGGCGACTTTGGCGGCTCGTAGGGACTGTCGATTCCGGTGAAGTTCTTGATCTCGCCGGCACGGGCTTTCTTGTAGAGACCTTTGACATCGCGCTCTTCGGCCACGCCGAGCGGTGTATCAACAAAGATCTCCACGTATTCTCCATCGGACATCAGGTTGCGCGCCATACGCCGTTCAGACCGGAACGGAGAGATGAAAGAGACGAGGGTGATGAGGCCGGCGTCGGACATGAGCTTCGCGACGTTTGCAACGCGGCGGATGTTTTCAACGCGGTCAGCATCGGTAAAGCCAAGGTCGCGGTTCAATCCATGGCGGACATTGTCGCCATCGAGAACGAAGGTATGGCGACCGAGGGCATAGAGCCGTTTTTGAACCAGATTGGCGATGGTTGACTTGCCCGACCCCGACAGGCCGGTGAACCAGAGGATGGCGGCTTTCTGGCCCTTTTGATCTGCGAGCGCTGTCCGATCGATATCGAGGGCTTGCCAGTGAATATTGCCCGCTCGGCGAAGCGCAAAATCAAGGAGGCCCATGCCGACCGTATTATTGGTCATCCGATCGATGATGATGAAGCCGCCCATCTCGCGCACGTCATCATAGGGATCGAATGCAATGGCCTGGTCGAGCGACAGCGTACAGACGCCGATCTCGTTCAGCTCGAGTGTCTTGGCGGGGCATTCCTGAAGTGTGTTGATATCGATGCGATGTTTCGGCGCATTAATGGTGCCGGCCACGGTCTTTGCGCCGATTTTGATGAGGTAGCGCCGGCCTGGCAGCATCGCAGCGTCGGCCATCCAGAGAATGCGCGCCTGGAATTGGTCGGACACTTCGGCCGGGCGGGCAGCTTCAGCGATGACGTCACCGCGTGACGAGTCGACTTCGTCCTCAAAGGTGAGGGTGATCGACTGGCCAGGGCCGGCTTCGTCAAGGTCACCATTATAGGTGACGATCCGGGTAACGGTCGTTTCTTTGGCGCTCGGAAGCGTCTTGATCCGATCGCCCGGTCGGATTGTACCGGAGGCGATTTGGCCCGAAAAACCGCGGAAATCGAGATTTGGGCGATTGACCCATTGAACAGGCATACGGAACGGCGCAGCGGCGCGTCGGTCGCCCACGGTCACTGTTTCAAGATGTTCAATCAGAGACGGTCCGTCATACCAGGGCGTATTGCCGAGGGGGGCTGTGATGTTGTCGCCCGCGAGGGCCGAGAGGGGTATTGGGACGATATCAAGATCGCCCGGCAGGTCCTTCGCAAATTCAGTGAAGTCTTTCACGATGGAATCGAAGACTGACTGGTCGTAATCGACCAGGTCCATCTTGTTGATCGCGAGAACGATCCGCCGGATGCCGAGGGATGAGACGATGAAGGCGTGGCGGCGCGTTTGGGTGAGAACACCGCGGCGGGCATCGATCAATAGCGCGGCGAGATCAGCGGTTGAGGCCCCAGTCGCCATATTGCGGGTGTATTGTTCATGTCCCGGCGTATCGGCGACAATGAATTTCCGGCGATCCGTTGAGAAAAACCGGTAGGCGACGTCGATCGTGATGCCTTGTTCGCGTTCGGCCGCCAGCCCATCCACGAGGAGGGCAAAATCGATATTCTCGCCTTGGGTGCCGGACTTTTTCGAGTCGGCTTCAAGCGCCGCGAGCTGGTCTTCGTAGATAAGCTTCGAATCATAAAGCAGGCGTCCGATCAGGGTCGACTTCCCATCGTCGACGCTGCCGCAGGTAATGAAGCGGAGGAGAGATTTATGTTCGTGGGCCTCAAGGTAGCCGGCGACATCGGCGGCGATGGCGGCGTGGTCTGCAGGTCTCATGACTAAAAGTATCCTTCCTGCTTTTTCTTCTCCATGGAGGCGGCCTGGTCGCGGTCGATGACGCGACCTTCACGCTCCGAACTCGTCGACAGGAGCATTTCCTTGATGATCTCGTCGAGCGTATCGGCATCGCTCTCGACCGCGCCCGTCAGCGGATAGCAGCCGAGGGTGCGGAAACGCACTTTCTTCATTGTCTGGGTCTTGCGGAGTTCTTCTGGCGTGCGGTCATCGTCGACCATGATGAGCGCGCCCTCCCACTCAACGACGGGGCGCTCGGCAGCGAAGTAAAGTGGGACAATCTCGATCTGCTCCCGGCGGATATACTGCCAAATATCAAGCTCGGTCCAATTCGACAGCGGAAAGGCGCGAATACTCTCGCCGGGCGACAGCCGCGCATTGTAGAGATTCCAAAGTTCCGGGCGCTGGTTCTTCGGGTCCCAGCGGTGCTCAGCTGTGCGGAATGAGAAAATGCGTTCCTTCGCGCGGGACTTTTCCTCGTCGCGGCGGGCGCCCCCAAAAGCTGCATCGAATTTGTACTTTGTCAGCGCGGTCTTGAGCGCTTGCGTCTTCATAATATCGGTATGGAGCGCCGAGCCATGGGTGAACGGGCCGACCCCGGCTTCGACGCCGTCTTGATTGGTGTGGACGATCAATTCGAGCCCGAGCTCGGCGGCTTTACGGTCGCGGAATTTGATCATGTCGCGAAACTTCCAAGTCGTGTCGACATGCATGAGCGGGAAGGGTGGTTTCGACGGGTAGAAAGCTTTCAATGCCAAGTGGAGCATGACGGCGCTATCCTTGCCGACGGAGTACAGCATGACGGGCTTTTCAGCCTCGGCAGCGACCTCCCGGATGATGTGGATGCTTTCCGCTTCGAGGCGGTCTAAGTGCGTCAGATCGGTCATTCGGCACCTCTTTAGGCTGGGACGCCGCCGCACTAGCAAGAATGCCTTTCACCACCAAACACTATTGGCGGCACCCGATAGGCTCTTTAGTTTTTGTAAACCTTGCAAAATCGTCAAAATCTTTGGTCACGGCTATTGAGTGATTTGGTTGACATGTGTTAATCATTTGTGAGGGGATAATCTTGGGCAGGACAAGACATTAAACGGCAGAACGGCCGTGAAGGGGACATGCGAGTGTCGACAGAGAGTAGAATACCGGGGTCGCCGAAACGGCATCTAATTTGCAGACGAAAAAATAGGTTTAGCGTCCGGGTCGGTTTGCGGCGCCGGAAAGCAATGTGTAGGGTTTGAGGGGAAGTTCAGAACGCGCCGTGTGCTGATAGAAGAAAACGGTTTATCGCGACGGCGTATCAGTTATCTATTTAAGACATCTTGCGGGGAGGATGCAGAATGCACCGGATAATGATTGTATTGGTGGCCGCTGTCAGCGCGGCGGGCCTCGGCGCGTCGCAAGACCTGGTTTACGATCCGATCAATCCGTCTTTTGGCGGCAACCCTTTCAACTCATCCCATCTTCTGGGGATCGCAAACTCTCAGAATGATTTTGAAGCACCGGTCGATGAGACAGGTGAGTCCCAAGCTGATCTCTTCCTGCGACAATTAGAGAGCCGACTTTTGTCGGGTCTTGCTGGTCAGGTGACCGAAGCGATTTTCGGCGACGACCCGCAGGAAAGCGGCATTATTCAGTTCGACACGCAGACGATTGAATTCGTTCGAGGTTTGGACAGTGTGACCATATCTGTATTCGATGTCACAACTGGTCAGACAACGGAGATTATTTTGCCCAGCTTAGCTTTCCCTACGATCCACACAGTCTCTCACTCCCCCAGCGCGTCATATCTTGTCCCCTGCATCAATCGTTAATTCACCGCGAAGATGGG
>JBCAWP010000136.1:0-7097 GCA_038534535.1 Pseudomonadota bacterium | reverse complement strand
GTTGATCATATCGGGTTCACGCCCGGCTTTGGTTATCTGGACAGTCCCGGGATCGATATGATCAACCACGTGGCTTCCCTTGGAATGCATGTCGATGATTGCGTTTTGGCTCATCCCCGCCTGCTCGCTGATCAGCGCTAAGTCGGGCCCAAACGCGCCGCCATAACAGACCGGTATAATGAGCGGCTTGTAAATGGTCTCGCGGCCCACCTGAATCACTTGATCAGCCGCGTCCTGAAGGCGTGACTTCGCGTCTTTCAAAGACATCTTCGACACATCCACTTGGACGGCAATACGATCGGCGGCGGCGACCACCTCCAGCCAATCTTCTGACCCTTGAAGCCATGCCGCGAGGTCCGCTCGTTTGGCCCTATCGTCGATCATGAGCTCAATCACGTCGTCACCGGCCATCCGGATTGAACTGCTCATTCCGTATACGGTGCGACACGTACGCCGTCGCTTTGGAGCGCAGCTTTTACGGCCCGCGCTGTCTCCGGGGCGCCCGGACTATCGCCATGGATACAAAGCGTCTGCACCTTTAGGGGGCGCACGCCGCTGTCTGTTGTGACGTCTCGGTGAAGTGTAATCTGTCTGGCTTGCCGAACTCGTTCTTCAGTGCTCGCGATGACGGCGCCCGGACGAGTCCTCGGCTGAAGAGTACCGTCATCGCGGTAGGCGCGATCGATAAATCCTTCACCGAGCACATCCAATCCGGCCGCACTCGCGGCGTCGGCTAAGGAAAATCCAGGCTGGCAGATGATTGCGGGTTGCTCGTCTGAAAAACTGCCACGCACCGCCTCGATGACTGCGTTTGCAATTTCAGAGCTCCGTGCGGCGTCATTGTAGAGCGCGCCGTGGGGTTTGACGTGGTGAAGCGGAATACCCTCATCGCGTGCGACAATGATAAGCCGCTCAAGCTGCTCCATCAGGCTGCGGACGAGTTCGCTAGACGATATCGCCAGAGACTTGCGCCCGAAGTTTTCGCGGTCCGGATAGGACGGATGCGCCCCACAAATCACGCCGAGCCGATCGGCCAACTTAAGCGTTTCCGACATCACAGCGGGACTTCCCGCATGGCCGCCGCAGGCGATTGCACAAGACGTGACAGATGCCAGGATCGCGGCATCCGACGCGCGGCCTTCGGGATCTGGAAGTTCGCCGAGGTCGGCATTGAGATCCATCCGCAGCGCACCAGTCATGGCCAAATCCCGATCGCCCTCAGGATGAGACGCAGCCCAAGGCCACAACTCACCAATACGACTAAACCGCCGAGAAGGTTATCGGTCGGTCGATTGACGTGGTCTCCAAGGAGAGATGTCCGGTTCATGGCCACCAATAAAAATACCGCCACGATCGGAAGTAATAGCCCGTTCGCCGCCTGGGCCACGAGGATAAGCTGAACGGGTCGAATTCCCAAAAGTCCGATCGCGGTGCCGACAAACAAAACCGTCAATGCAATACTGCGGAACGCCGCGCGGCTCTTTAAGCCGAACACTTCGGAGACGGCATAAGCCGTCGCCATGGGAGCGGTGATGGCCGATGTCAGCCCAGCAGCGGCAAGACCAACTCCGATCAGAATGCGCGCAGAGTCCCCCGCGACAGGCTGGAGCGCAATCGCCATATCTTGTGCCGAGCGAATCTCCAGCCCACTTTGGAAGAGCGCCGACGCCGCCGTCGAAAGAATGAGGAGCGACACCACCCCACCAAGACCAATTGAGAGCCGCGTATCGCGAAGCGCGTTTGCAACCGCCGCTTCTCCTCCCTCTGGCCAACGCGCGCGGACGGCCGCGGCATGGAGAAACAAATTGTAGGGAACGATGGTCGTGCCGATCAGAGCGATCGCTGTCAGCAAAGCGCCATCGGGAACTTTGGGAACAAGACCGCCGACGAAAGCGCCCAAGTCCGGGCGAACCAGGATCGCGCTGATCAGAAACGTCAAACTCATGAGCAAGACGAGACCAATCAGTCCGCGCTCAAGCGCGCGATACTTCCCAGCCCAAAGCGCCGCGGCAGCGATAACGGCCGGAACTAAGATCACAAGGCGCTGCGGAGCGGCGTCCGCGCCGGAAAATACAGCCTCTAATCCAAGCGCAGCGCCCGTGAGGTTCCCGCCTTCATAGGCGCAGTTGCCCACAAAAAGGGCCGCCAAGACGAGGCTGCCGACAAGCGCTTTTAAGCGGGTGTCCCCCGCCCCCGCCATCATGGATTCGCCGAGACCCACACCGCCGATGAGGCCAAGTCTCGCAGCCATGGATTGGAGAATGATCGTCGCGAGCGTTGCAAAAACCAAGGCCCAGACGAGCGCGAATCCGAAGTCTGCGCCCGCCACCGTACACGCGGTCACCGTTCCCGGCCCGATAAAGGCGGCGGCGACCAATGCCCCTGGGCCAAAAGAGAGCTTCATGCCTTCCGCCCCGTGAGCCTAATCAGGACTGCCCGCACGACGGCGAGGATTGGGCCTGATCGAAACGCTCAAAGTGGCTCACGCGCTCATCCCAACGCTTTAGAATTTCCAGCGCCTTTGGCGGCAGATTGGCCCGATCGATCGGTGTCCCAACAAATCCTTCGATATCTTCGAGGCTTCGAAACCACATCAACGTCATGTGCTCGACTTCGTGGGCGCCGTCTGGGCTTATGATATCTCGCCGAAGCGCCTCGTGGCCAAGGAGACCCGGAATTCCACGGGCATGGATACTTGGCATGATCTCGCTTGCGAGAAGAGCCTGATACGCCGCCGCATTCTCAGGCGTCGTCCACCCTCTCCAGACCCGGCAAATCATGGAGATCAGATCATCCCACCAAATGTATCGAGGCCGAGAAGAACACGCCCTGTCTGCTCATAGGTGCCGGGCGCAGTCGCAACATGCTGGGTCATCGCGAGGGAATCTCGCACGTGCCGCTGAAGATCGTTGTCGAGGAACAAGGCCGCGCCGCCGCCAATATCATAAGCCGACCGGCAAACATCGGCCGATACCCGGACCATATTGGTGCAAGCAAGGCGAAGGTCCGCTCGGCGCTCAAGCGGGATCTCCCCATCGGAACAAGCGACATCCCAAGTCTGATCGATTTCGTCGAATAGGTAAGCGCGGGCGCTGCGCAAAGCCGCCTCAAGCTTTGCAAAATCGGTTTGGACCACTTGCTTCTCTGCAAGCGTTTTTGATGAGCCCTGCGACTTCTTGTTCTGCGCCAGGTCCTTCAGGGCGTTCAAAGCCCCACGTCCATTTCCGAGCGCAACGGACGCAACGCCCAGTGCGAGGAGGCCGAAGGCCGGAAATGTGTAAAGTGGCCCCGGCTCTTTGGGCCTGTCTGTCATGAGAGACACGGACCGCGCCTTTGGTACCAATATCTCATTGACCGAGATGTCTCCTGATCCCGTGCCCTTAAGCCCTGCGACATGCCAGGTGTCGTGGAGCGTCGCATCGGATGCTGGGAACACCATCATGCGCGCGTCCGGCATGCCGTTTTTCAAGCGGAGCATTTCTCCATCTTTGAGAATTACGGACCCGCCACACAACCACGTGCAATTTGCCGATCCTGACCCCCATTGCCAGCGACCGGAAACCCGGTAGTGATCACCGGTGTCCACAGCCTTGCCCATTGGGGCAAAGACGCCTCCAGTAATGACAAGCGGATCGGAATAGATGTCCTCAGCGATATCGTGGTCCATATAGGCCGCGTTCAAGGCCGTTGTAGCGCCGATCATAACACACCAGCCAGCACTCGCATTGGCTTGGGACACCGCTTCGACGGTTTCGACAAGTGTCCGCGGCGGCGCCTCATACCCACCGAGGCTTTCGGGAAGCACCAGCCGGAACAGGCCTGCTTGCGCCATGGTCGCAGCCAGGTCCGCCGGCAAGCGCCGCACCTCATCCATTTCCGCAGTTCGCGCAGAAAGCATGCCCGAGAGCGCGCGGGCGGACGTGACGGGATCTGAATGCGTAACCGTATCAGCCATACAAAAAGCCTACCCTGAACAGGGCCATCGGCAAAGCCTTGCCGATTAGATCGGTTCAATCACCGATACGTCCGCGGTTTTTTCTGCTGAAAGCGGAGCCCGGCTTTGCGGAAACGCTCCTGCTTGCGCGGCCCTGCCAAGGCGTAGGTCTTGTCGCGCAAGAAATCCATCAGGTCTTTCCGTTTCCCTGCAGCAACCAGGTCTTCCGGTGAAATTGTCTCGCCAATCTCAACGGGCAAAGCCTTCCCCATGCGGCGTTTCACTTCTCGAAAAACCAGGGCGAGGCGCAACTCGATCGAGACATGGCTTGCGAGTTGGAAAAGACGTGAGTTTTGACCTTCGAAGTAGACAGGCGTGACCGAAGCCCGGCTTTGCGTGATGAGCTTGGCGGTAAAGGGTTTCCACTCATCGTCAACGGCCGTCCGATCGAATGGACGAGGTGTTGTCGCAACGCCGCCAGATGGAAACACGACAAGACAGCCGCCCCCTTTCACATGGGACATGGCCTCTCGGCGCATCGCGACATTCGCCTCAACCGCTTCGCGCGTGCCTGAAAAATCGACCTTCAGTAAGTAAGGCCGGGCTTCTGGCACACCGTCGAGCACCGCATTCGTCAGGACCTTGAAGTCGCTTCGACGAAGACCCATCAGCCAGGAAATCACAAGCCCATCGAGCACACCAAAGGGGTGATTGGCGACAACGACAAGCGGCCCCTCCCTTGGGATTTCAGAATGGCGGCTTGCAGAAAACCGGACATCGAGATCTAGCAGTCGAATGGCGGCCTCAAAGAAGGGCACATCGTGCGCCAAGTCGGCACGGTAATGATCATAGAGCTTCTTCAGGCGCGGCTGGCCGGAAAGTCGCTCGACCATACGGACAAACCGGCGTTTTACGGGATCGTCAAAATAAGCCGCATAAGACAGGTCTGCGGTCGCCGGTTGAGACATCACTATAGCCTCAACAAACCAGCGAGATTGTTCTTCTGCATATCGGAGGATCCACCAACGATCGGCATACCGAGCAGATCACGCACATGGCGTTCCATGTCGTAGGCATCTGAAAGCGCGTAAGCGCCCATGACCTGCTGGCAGATCAGCGCAATCTCAACGCCCGTATCCGCAACAAAGAGCTTTGCCATGGAAGTTTCGGCCGAACACGGAAGACCTTCATTGGCCAGCCAAGCGCCATGATACAACATGTGGCGGGCCGCCTGCAGCTTGGTCCGTGCCGACACGAGCTTGTGCCGGATCGCTTGGTGTTGCGCGATGGGTTTGCCGAACTGCACGCGCTCCTGCGCGTAGGTCCAGGCTTGTTCGACAGCTGCGCGCGCGATGCCAAACGCCACGGCGGTTATCTCGATTTTTTCCACATCGAGCGCACGGCCAGCGAGTAGTTCCCAGCCGCGGTTCCACATCTCAGCCCCGCCAACGATGGCGGTTTCGGGCACGCGGACATCGTCGAAATGAACGTCCATCGACGCGGTGTAGCGCAGATTTGAATGCTGGATCGGCGTCATCGAGACGCCTAGCGCATCGGTTGGAATGAGAACGAAGCTCAGATTCTTGTATCGGGCATCGGCGGGCCCCGACCGCACGAGGCAGTAAATATAGTCAGACCAATCAGCGCCCGTGCACCACCGCTTTGAACCATTGACGATAATCTCATCACCCACGCGCTCCGCGCGCGTCTCAACACTCGGCAGATCGCCGCCGACATTCGGCTCTGACAATCCATAGCAAAGGAGCATCTCGCCTTTGGCGATCTTTGGCAGAAATTCGGACTTCTGCGCGTCGGAGCCATTCTCCGCGATGTTCATTCCGCCATAGAACGCGGCATGAATAAACGGTCCTGCGAGGGACGTCCCAAACTGGCAAAGCTCCTCGATCACAGCCGTCGCCGCGACAATGTCCTGCCCAGCACCGCCATAGGCCTCGGGGATCGTCAGCCCAATCACACCGAGGTCAGCAAGCGCGCGGAAATCGGCCCGGTCCCAGGCATGATCACGGTCAAGCTGGATGCGCTTTTCACGCGGCAATCGTGCCGCTGCTAGACGGGAGACCTGGCGCCGGAGTTCGCCCACATGATCTGGCTCATGCGCAAAGCTATAATGCATCACTCGTCCCCATCATTCAAAGATGATGGAGGCGAACTCTCGGGGCCGCAAGCAACCAAATGCACTATGCGATCGCGGCGCGCGCTATCCGCCGGGCCGACCAACCCGCCCCTGACGCTCCTGGGTGCGCAGGAAATCCTCCGACCCTTCTTCCATCGCGTCCCACTCTGACTTTTTCGCACAGGTGCGCGTGGTAAAGCGTGTTCCCGTCCGCTGAATGCGTTTGCAAATCACCGGGTCGTCGACATCGTCGCTGACCGGAATCGTATCGCGTTCGGTCTTGGTCGGACCCGGTCCGGTTTCAACAAGCGTATACTCTCGATCTTCGAGATCGTTCGACGCATCCGTCGCGCATCCGCCAAGGGCGATCGCGGCCCCGGCCAAGGCGAGATATCCTAGAAGTCTCAAGTTCGTCACATCCATTCCCCTTCAATCAGACGTAATAGAGACCACACTTTCTACTTTCGTCAAACGGCCTGGATCAACTGCCTGTCCGGGAGCGCCGCTCAGTCTCCCTAAGGGCGGTTTGAGAGGCTTCTTTCGCACGATCCCATTCGGACTGGCGCATACACTGTCTCTTCGAAAAACGCGTACCCGTTGTCGTCTGGGTGCGGCAGATAACCGGATCATCGATCCGGGCTTCCACGGTCGCCGCCTCGGATGGCTCCGCGCCGGTCGTTTCTTCCGGCGGTGCCGAATTTGCGCAAGCGGCCAAGCAGAAGACGCCGACAACGCCACACAGTAAAAATCCAGACCGACCTGTCATCATATCCTCCGGGCTTACTACAGCGCGCCCAAGGCTAACACCATCCCGCCGCAAAGCCTAATCATCGAGCCGAGGCCTCCCGAGACGCTGCTCGACAGGAATATAATCATGGTCATACCCAAAGTAGCGCGGCGCAAATACCGATAGGCCAGCCGTCGTCCGCCACAATGGGTCGGCCCGAAACGCGAGCACCGTCACGCTCTGGTTCTCCACAAAATCAGGGTTCCCGACGCCCTCATGAGTTGTGTTGTCAATCAGGGTAA
>JBCAWP010000135.1:0-7128 GCA_038534535.1 Pseudomonadota bacterium | reverse complement strand
GCCAGACGGCGCCGTCTGGCTGAACGCTGATATGCGCTCGCCCTATGAGTACTGGCAGTTCTGGCGCAACACAGAGGATGCCGATGTCGGCCGCTTTTTGAAACTGTTCACCGAATTACCACTCGACGAGATCGCGCGGCTCGAGGCGTTGGAAGGTGCAGACATCAACTCAGCCAAAATGACCCTCGCAAATGAAGCAACGCGTCTTCTCCATGGCGACGCAGCAGCCAGAGACGCGGAAGCAGCGGCGAAAGCTGTTTTCGATGGAAAAGGCACGGCGGCGGCCTTGCCAACGGTCGAGATTGCGCCGGGAGAGATTGAAGGCGGTTTATTGGTCGCGGCGGCCTTCTGCCAGGCGGGTCTCACTGCGAGCAACGGCGAAGCACGCCGCTTGATCAAGCAAGGCGCCGCCAAGCTGAACGATATGCCGGTTACTGACGGGAACGCGACGATCATCGAGTCTGATTTTCAGAGCGACGGGACGGTCAAACTCTCGGCCGGCAAAAAACGCCACGCCCTTATTCGGTTGGCAACGGCTCTGTAAGATCGTCGAGGCTCATTTCGCCAGGCGCCTCAAAGATTCGCCGTAGGACCCCCGGTGTGACCGCAGATAGCGGATTAAGGGAAACTTGCGCGCGTTCAAGCGTTCCCTCGACGGCATAGCGCAACGATAATACGCCCTCCCCTTCGCGGCTGACAAAGAGATCGCCGATGATTGGGACCCCTCCAAGCGCAGAGTTTATTCCAAAACTAGGGACCAGCACGCCGGCCACATCGATACCGCCACTGTCTGGCTCGATCCATCCATTCGCCGTAAGCCCAAGCGCTGGTCCGGACGCGCGGGCCCCCACGATGTTGTAGCGGCCCCGCGCAATGGTCAGCGGTATCTCAATGGTCGAGAATAGGACGCCATCACCAGCCAATGTGTCCGATACGCCGCGGATCGACGCCAAAGAGAGGAGCTGGGTGAGCACGGGCGCGTCTTTTAACCGTCCATCGGTGATGTTGATCAGGATCTGGGTCGGAAAATCGCCCCGCGACAGGGTGCCCGTCATTTCAAGCTCGCCATCTTCGAGCGAATCGAGCCCCAAAAACACGCTCGCGAGGAAACTTGCATCGCCGCTTGTGACGCGGAACGCTGGATCTCCGAGACCGCTCGCATCATAGGCCGCCGTGAACCTCGCGCCAGTGCGAATGTTCCCAGCCGCCTCAACAAGTTGAAGGCCCTCCGCTGACGAAACAAGGTCCAGCTTACTATCGAACATGTCGAACCCATCGCGCAGGGTCAGCCGGTCAATCGCAGCCGCAAGTGTCACATCGCCAATACGCGCCGCCGCCGACGGCCCTGTTCCGAGGGTCGTTACATTGCCGATCAGTCGAGAGAGATCGAGGAACGGACCGGACAGATCAAACTCTAATCCACCGGCGTCCGTGCGCCCCGCCGTGCCGGATAAATCAAACCGTTCTTCCAAGTAGGCGCGGGTGAGATCCGCCAGAATCAACCGCCCATTGGGTTCAAGCGAGACGGTGCCGTCAAAGGCTGCATCTTCAGCTTTAAAGCGCGCGCCAATTGCCGATCCCTCTCTATCGGCAAGCGGTGACAAAGACACAGCGCCGTCGGCGGGCTCACCATTTGGTTTGACCCAGCCCAGTTCGGCGACATCAATTCTCGCGTCCGTTAGGTCTAGATCGAGCGTGACGTCCCGGATGCGATTCCCATCAAGCCGCGCATCGACTTCGATTGGCGCTTCGCCGGTGAAGTAGGCTCTGCCCACGATATCGAATGTATTTAAGGTGTCTGGCGTAACGACAGACGAGGCAGCAAGCGTTGCAGGCGCTCCCTCGGCGCCAAATGGAATGGCCCAACGAAACCGCAGTGGTGAATTCGCAAAATTGCCAAATCCCGAAATCGCCATACCGGTCTGGTCGAGGCTCACATTGGCATCGGCGTCTGTCAGATCCCGGCCTGAGAAGACCTCTTTCAATCCTCCACGGCTGATACGCCCTTCGCCAGAGTATCGCAGGGCAGAAATCGGCGAGTTTGGAATGGCTGGACGGCGCAGCTCAAACGTCATCTCTCCATCGCCTAGCACATCAGCGGGATTAAAGCCTGAACGAGCTTCGATCTGAAGACGGCTGTCGCTGATGATTTTCGCAAGATTGCGGGCCGGGCCGCGCCCGCTGATGCCGATCATCATATCGGCTCCCGCCGGCGCGAGCTGAGGATAGTGGACAAATCCCTCCTCGACATTCCAAAGCCCAAAGCGCCCGCCGGAAAAATCGAGCCGCATCGTATTGCCCGTCACCTGTCCCAGCAAGGACGCGCCGACGATTGGCGGCAAATCCCTCAGGGGTTTCACGGAAACGCCCGACGCCGCGAAGGACACATCAATGGCTTGATCATCGAGCACGCCATTCTGTCGGCTCGTTGGGGTCATGCGGATGATCGCCGTGGTTTCGGTCACTTCGCCGTCGAGCACGTTTTGGGACACAAAGTTCCGCGCGCCCGGGGCCTGGGCGAGCGGCCAGAACCGTAAGATGTTCTCGGTCGGTAGGCGGCCGCTTAACTGCGCGACGAGATCGAGCTCAACCGGAAAGGCCCCAACCGGCGCACTTTCAGGAAGGACAACGTCCCCTCGGGCGATAACGGTTGCCGCGCCAAGCCGGACCGTCGCTGAGGAGAGGTCGACCCGGCGCGCGGGCACATCCAAGAGCCCCTCAAGCATGACGTCTTGAAACGGCCAGTCGTCACCAAACACGGACGCGAAATCGATCGCAAATTGGCGTGATTGGAATTCAAAAGGACGGGCCGTTTCGCGCGCCAGCAAGTCATCCAGCTGTAGCACCATGTCGGCACCGGTAAAGACGCCAACATCGAGCCGATCGGACTTAACCGTTAACCGATCGGGGGCGGCGTCGTAGTCGCCAGCAATTTCGAAGGCGCGTACATCAATGTCTTGCTGATCCACAATCAGCGTCCCTCCGGTCGCCTCAGCCTGGAAAGAGACACCGGAAATTCCGTTCGCGCGGGAAATGTCGAAGCGCGTTGCAAAATTGAGCGCAACGTTTTCGGCCTTGACCGGCAGGGCTGGCACCCACTCGAGTAAAGCGCCGAGCGACCAGTCGTTGAACGCGAAAGAGACAGTCAGCCGATCGAATTCCGGTGGAATTTTGACCTCAGCCGAAATCGTTCGCGGAGACGTGACAATATCGTTGCTGAGGGCAGAAACAGAGGCTGTAACGCCAGCTTCGTCGCGCTGAATTGTTCCGCGCGCGTCCCGCAATACAAGCGCCGGCATGTCTGCGCCGCGGTAGATCCGCAACTCGATATCCTGAAAACCATAATCCTCGAACTGGCGGCTATCGGCCTCGCGCTCCAGCACAACGAGAACGTCTTGCATCGTCGTATCGAGACGTCCAAGCATCTGGATGAGCGGGCGCTGGCCCTCGCCGAGATTGTCGGGGCCAACTGGCCCTAAAGGCTCTCCAGCGACCATCCATCCCTCGGCGGACTCGCGCACCTCGATGAAACCGTCATCTAGGAAAAGACCGAGCGGCTCTATACGTCTTCGGATGAGATCGCGCGTCGCCAGGAGAATTTCGGTCCGTTCGGCCCGCGCCGCGACGTGCCCGCGATCGTCAAGAAAATCGACCCCATTGGCCGTAACAGCCAGACGGCCTTCCCGCCGGATCCATTCCAGGCTGAGGCCTGACAAATGGACTTGTCGTCCGTCTCTTGCCCTAACGAGCGCCTGCTCCACGTCATCGCGGAACATACCGAGCTCAATCGGTCCAGCCGCTAACCGGACGGCGAGACCAACTGCGAGGAGCGCGACCAGTAGAATAAGTCCGGCGACGACTTCGAGGGCGATCACCTTGGCTGTCTGCCGGACCACGATTATCACTCCAACACTTGCCGGCCGGAGGACGTCTCCAGGCGTCTGCCCCGCCATTCAATGATATCAAAGGAGCATAGAAATGAATAAAGCGATAGCGGAAGGGTCGAATGCGCCGCAGTTCACGCTGCCCATTAATGGAGGCGGCGAAACCTCCCTTGCGGACTATGCTGGACGCTGGCTCGTCCTCTACTTTTATCCGAAGGACGATACGAGCGGGTGTACCAAGGAAGCGATCGAGTTCACGAATCACTTGGAGGCGTTCGCCGCGCTGGATACGCACATTCTTGGTGTCTCGAAGGATAGTGTGAAGAAGCACGAGAATTTTATCGAGAAGCACGGGCTTGGTGTGACGCTCGGATCGGATGAAGGACTCGACACGATCCAAGCCTTCGGCGTCTGGGTCGAAAAGAAGATGTACGGCCGCGTTAGTATGGGGATCGAGCGCTCAACTTTTTTGATTGATGACAAGGGCGTGGTCCAACATGTTTGGCGGAAGGTTAGGGTTCCCGGCCATGTCGAAGCGGTGCTCGAAAGACTCAACGAGTTGAAAGCAGGCGAGAGCTAAGGCGGCTAGCCGGCGAAATCATGCTTGCGCTTTAAGAATATGTTCAATTCATTGCGTTATTTTTATCACATCACTCTGAGATTTAGCCTTTCATTCATCGAACCGATCGGGTTACTAAAAGTGTGTGGGTCCTGGGAGGAACATTGCTTACGCAATGTCAGGAACTGCGATTAGCGAGTAGGTGAGCGGACATGGTCAAGTGGCGTACACGGATTAAAGCTTCCTTCGAAAAGTTTTTCCCTGAACGTCAGATTTATCACCGCAGTGCTGGTACCGTGAACTACATCTCAGTGTCGCCTTGGCAGCAGGCAATTATGGCCGCCGGCGGCGCCGCTGTTGCAGCCTGGTTCTTGTTTGCAACCGTTTCGGTTCTGCTGGCCCCTCCGGGCGGCGCACTCACGGGCTCCACCGGCGAAGATGTCGCTCGACTGGAGCGTTGGGTTCAAGAACTTCGGGCCAAGGAATCGCTGTCCCGCACGCTGCTTGAAGAGCGCACAGATGCGTTCCAACGCGCCACCGTCGACTTTGAAGAACGCCACCGTAATTTGGAGCTCCTCCTCGATGCGCTAGAGGGCAGTGAGGAGATCGAATCGAGCGCCCTGCGCGGCGATGGCGCAGAACTTCTGATCGAAGCATCGATCGACACCGCTGATCCGCGCCAATCAAGAGTGATGACCGCGCGTTACGAGACGATCGAAGCCGTCGGCGTACGGGCCCGCATGAACCGGCTGAAAAGCGAGCAAGAAGAATTTCTGGACCGCGCCGAGCAACTTGCCGTCGAAAAGTCTGAGCGGGCCCGCGGCGTGCTTCAGCTCACCTCTGTCGGTCTTAATCGCATCCAGGGGTCAACCGAGGGCGTCGGCGGCCCCTTGATCGACATGCTCGCCTTGGGCTCGGCCGATGTTGAAAATCCAGAAGAACGGGCCTTTGCCGAACGCGTGATTCAGGTGGCCGCGCGGCTTGAAGAGGCCCAGACACTGGAATCGATTGTGGGCAATCTGCCCCTCGCCATGCCCTCCAGCGTGCCGCTGCGCCTCACCTCAAATTATGGTATCCGCCCCGACCCGTTTAGCCGCCGCTCCGCCTGGCATAATGGCGTTGATATGGCGGCCTATTACAAGGCGCCTATCACGGCAGCCGGCCCAGGAACCGTCACCTATGCTGGCCGGCGGACCGGATATGGCCGCGTCGTCGATGTCGACCATGGGTTTGGCTTTAAATCACGCTATGCCCACCTCCACTCGATCTCGGTTCGTAAGGGTGATAATGTAGTAATAGGTGATGTTGTAGGTCTTATGGGCTCCAGCGGTCGGTCGACAGGTCCGCACCTTCATTATGAAGTCATATTTCAGGGTAAAGCATACGACCCGCAACAGTTTTTGAAAGCAGGGCAACATGTTCACGAAGAGTAAGAATTCAGAAACGCCACAGCCAGACACGCCCCCGGCGCAGGCGGCGGTCCGCTCTGGTGCAACAAAACCCGCCACCCGATCGGCGCCCTCGATTATCTCAAGCGATATGGTGATCAAAGGCTCCGTGAACTCACGTGGCGAGATGCAAATTGACGGCACGATCGAAGGCGACGTTGCCGCCTCGTCTCTGACAATCGGGCAAAGCGGGTCGATCAAAGGCGAAGTCATGGCTGAAACCGTGACGGTACGCGGAAAAATCGTGGGATCGATCCGGTCCCGCAAGGTCGAGCTTGAGACCGGATCGCGCGTCGAGGGCGACATTGTGCACGCCTCGCTCTCGATCCAGTCGAATGCCGTGTTCGAAGGTCAGGTCAAGCATGCGGACGACCCGCTCAAGCAGTCGTCTCCCGCTGAAAGCGCGTCCAGCGCCGCGAGCAGCGATAGCGCATCCTCGGCGAAATCAGCTTCGTCCAGCAATGGTAGCGCAAGTTCGTCCAGCGGACTGAAGTCCGGTTTCGGACCAACCACTTAGACCATCATTATCCGACTGATTTTGAGACAGCCGTTGCAATCTATTGCGACGGCTTTTCTCTGGGCCCCGCCTAAGCGTCTGCCCCCTCGTCACTGCCGATTGCGTGGGAGAGCGATGCGCTGAGAAACGCATCCAGGTCTCCATCCAAGACACCACTCGTGTCGGACGTTTCAACATTCGTTCGAAGGTCCTTCACGAGCTGGTAGGGCTGAAGAACATAAGAGCGGATTTGATGGCCCCAACCGATTTCGGTTTTAGCGTCGTGAGCTTCCTGCTGGGCCGCCATTTTCTTCTGTAGCTCAAGCTCGTAGAGGCGCGAACGCAGCATCTCCCAGGCTGTCGCCCGGTTCTGGTGCTGCGAGCGGCCTGACTGGCAAGCAACGGAGATCCCCGTCGGCTCATGGGTCAATCGGACAGCACTATCGGTCTTGTTGACGTGCTGCCCCCCTGCCCCCGACGCGCGATAGGTGTCGGTACGAACCTCGGAAGCGTTAATCTCGATTTCGATCGAATCGTCGATAACTGGATACACCCAGACGCTGGCAAAGCTTGTATGCCGACGCGCACTTGAATCGAATGGCGAAATACGAACGAGGCGGTGCACACCACTCTCGGATTTGAGCCAGCCGAACGCATTGTCCCCCTTAATCAAGAGCGTCGCCGACTTGATCCCCGCTTCATCGCCATCATGGGCATCAATCTCTTCGACTTTGTGGCCAT
>JBCAWP010000134.1:0-7205 GCA_038534535.1 Pseudomonadota bacterium | reverse complement strand
CGAGTTTTGCGCTGACCGAGCCGGAGGCCGGGTCCGATGCTGGAAGCGTGCGGACAAAGGCCCTGCGGGACGGCGACCATTATGTGCTGACTGGCAACAAGCGCTACATTACTAATGCCAATAAAGCGCACCTCTTCACGGTTATGGCGCGGACTGATCCTGACACGCCAGGGGCCAAAGGCGTCTCGGCTTTCATTGTGCCGCGCGACTTGGACGGGGTGTCGGTGGGGCCGCCGGAAAAGAAAATGGGCCAGCAGGGGGCCCATATCTGCGACGTCAATTTCGATGAAGTGCGCGTACCGGCCGAAAACCGAGTCGGGGAAGAAGGACAAGGCTTTAGGGTCGCCATGTCTGTCCTCGATAAGGGCAGGTTGCATATCTCGGCGGTGTGTACGGGCATGGCCGAACGGCTTATTTCTGAAATGGTGCACTATGCGCTCGAACGAAAACAATTCGGCAAACCGATTGCCGAGCACCAGCTGGTCCAGGCGCTCATGGCCGACAGCCAAGCCGAGACCTATGCGGCGCGGTGCATGATCCTCGACGCTGCGCGCCGACGCGATGCAGGCGAGCAGATCACGATCCTCGCATCGTCAGCGAAGATGTTTGCATCCGAAATGGTGGGCCGGGTGGCCGACCGGGCCGTGCAGGTCTTTGGCGGGGCGGGCTATGTCGCTGATTATGGCATCGAACGGTTTTACCGCGATGCCCGTATCTTCCGGCTCTATGAAGGCACGACGCAGATCCAACAGATCATTATCGCGCGGGAACTGGCAAAGCAGGCAGAAGCTGGCCGACTATAATCGGACGTTCGTTTGATCGCGCGTGGCGAGGCTGGTTTGCGGTCGATCGGGTTTGGGGGATAGCCAGGAGCGTTCGACGCGCCGCGCCGCGTCCATGAGTGGCTTCTCAAAGAGATAGTAAGATAAAAGACCGACCGCGATGCAGAGGCCGAGAAGTGGCGCGATCCAGGCCCATGCGGGTAGGAGCGCCAGTACGCCGCTCTTTTCGAGAATGAAAACCCCCGCGCCGATTGCGAAAAAGTGGGAGAGATAGAGGCTGTAGGAACTGTCGCCAATGCGAACGAGCCAGCGCGGTAGAGATAAGCCCATTGGCAAACGCTCGGCTGCCATCGTCATGGCAAACACGATTGCTGCGGATGGAACCCCCAGTGCGATGACCCGTGGCAGCGCCTTCAGGGCGTCGATCTGGTGGACCCCGACAAGCCATGCGAAAGCGAGGGTGATCAAGCCCGCGCCAAAAGGCCAACCAAACCGCCGGTTTGAAGACACGACGAGTCCTCCGATGACGGCCCCGGCGAGGAATTCCAGGATAATCGGATTGGACCAGTAATCGAGATAGAATGGGAGAGACGTGCCGAAGGAAAAGCGAAGCGCGACGAGAGACAGGAAGACCGCCCCAGTCGCCGCAATCGCCCGCCACAATCGGAGCCCAATCATCAGGGAAAAGACGAGGTAGAACATCATCTCGTATAGGAGTGTCCAGCCGACCCCCAAGATTGGGCCAAGGGCGCCATCGGGGGCCGGCCAGGGTAGAAACAAATAGGACGAGATCATGTGAATGGGCGAGGTCGTCGTGTTCGGTGCGAGCTGAGGCAGTCCAAGGACGATGATCGCCATCAGGCTTGTATAAAGCCAGTAGGCCGGCGCAATGCGCGTCAGGCGCCGAAACAGGAAGCGAGGCCGGTAAGATACCTCGCCCATGAACGGCGCCGATACGTAAACAATGATGAAGCCCGACAGGACGAAGAACAGGTCCACGCCTGACTTCAAGTCGAAAGGCGTCGTGTAAAAATAGTGGGTACCGGTCGTCTGATCGAGGTCGTGCAGGATGTGGACAAGGGCGACGATCACAGCCGCATAGGCCCGCAAGGCCTGTAGCTGAACAAGTTGTTGGGGGCGACTGGCAGGCAAGGTCCGCACCTTTAACTGGGGAAGTGGCAGGTTGCTCAAAGCCTGCAAGCACCGTGCCTGTCGCTCGAAAGGGTCTGGCTCTCGCGGTGGAACGCGGTAATCTGGTGGCGGTAAATCCCACTAGACTGGCCTTTAGGAGCGCCGCCATGCCCGACACAGCTTTTCCCGCTGCCGAACTCGGCCTTTCCGAGGAGCGTCTGGGCCGATTGCCCGGCTATTTCGCGCCCTATGTCACGGACCGGAAACTACCCTGTCTCGCACTTCTCCTCAGCCGGGGCGGCGAGACGGCCCATTTATCGCTCCAGGGATCTATGGAGATGGGCGGTGCTGAACCGATCCAGGAAGACACGATCTATCGCATCTATTCGATGACAAAGCCGATCACCTCGGTCGCGGCTATGATGCTTTTTGAAGAGGGCAAGCTACGCCTGGAACACGAAGTCGCGCGGTATCTGCCGGAGTATGCCGACGTCAAAGTGTGGGCCGGCGGCACGGCGGATGCGCCGGAGCTGACGAAGCCAGACCAGGCGATGACCGTACGGGATCTGTTCACCCACACCTCCGGCATCACCTATGGCTTTTTGATGCAGCACCCCGTCGACGCGATGTACCGGGCCCAGAATATTGGTGCGCCCCATGAAACGCTCCGCGAGATGTCCCGCCGGATTGCTAGCCTTCCACTCCTTTTCGCTCCAGGAGCGCAATGGAATTATGGACATTCGATCGATGTGCTGGGCGCTATCGTCGAAGAACTGGCTGGAACCACGCTCGATGTTTTTTTCAGGGAGCGGATCTTCGAGCCGCTCGGTATGGTGGATACGGATTTCTTCGTCCCGGAAGACAAGCTGTCACGCTTTCCCGCCTGCTATGCCAAAGATGCGGCGACGGGTAAGACAGTCCTCTACGACAAAGGTGGTGCCGGCACGATGATGTACGGTGGCCAGCCAAAGCTCCTAAACGCTGGAGGCGGGCTGGTTTCTACGCTGCACGATTATCACCAATTTGCACGTATGCTGCTGAATGGTGGGATGCTCAATGGCCACCGGCTCCTCAGTCCAAAGACCATCGAATACATGACCGAGAACCATCTGCCTGGAGGCGCGACGATAAAGTCCATGGGCGATAAGACGTTCTCTGAAGCGCGTATGGAAGGCAACGGGTTTGGGTTGTTAGGGTCCGTCATGATCGATCCGATCGAAGCGGCCCAACCGGGGTCTATTGGTACATTCGCCTGGGGCGGTCTCGCTTCGACCTATTTCTGGGTCGACCCAGTGGAGGAACTGATCGGTATCCAGATGACCCAACTCATACCGTCCTCTACATACCCGATCCGTCCGCAGTTTCAGCAGCTGGCCTACGCTGCGATTGAGTCCTAGGGTGGCCGAGGCGTTTGCGTTCGAGAGCGGCCCTCACTTGCGCTTCGCGGCTTGTGTGGCACTCTGCGGCTGATTTTCACTAAGGGGACACGCATGACTGTCGACGCACAGACGACGCTACGGATCGAATTCGACCTGAACGAGGACGATCTGAACTATTTTCGCCAGCGGCTCGAAGCGTCGCGCAAATCCTGGAAGTTCCGCGATGATGGACGCGTGGTGGAGGGCGCAAAGGCGCTGATCGCGGAAGCGACGAAATCGAACCCGCCGCACTACGTCATGGAACGGGTTGAGACGCTGAAAACCATGCTCGACATGCTCACCGATCATGATTGGGAGCTAAAGGGCGACGAACGCGAGCACGTCTTCGACATGCTCGCCTATTTCGCCGATCCGAAGGACATCATTCCAGACCACCTGCCAGGGGTTGGATTTCTGGACGATGCGATCATGATTGAGCTTGTGGCCGCAGAGCTTGAGCCCGAAATCGAGGCTTATAATGATTTCTGCATGAACCGCGACGAGCTGAAGTCGGGTAGCGACGACGCTAATCCGATCAATATCTCGCGGGAGTATCTTCAAAATAGAATGCGACGCCGCCGTCGCCGCCGACTGACAAGCACCGATGGTGGTGCAGCTATGGTTGCGAGCCTCTTCGGCCCGGGAGGCAGCTAGGGGTCGAAAAGGGCACCCCGGAATGGCGCCGCCGCCTGAACAGATGTCCGGTGCCTTCAAGCAGGCGATTATGACGCTCGTCTCGGCGCGCGGTGTCGGCAAAACGATCTGTCCGAGCGAAGCGGCCCGCACGGTTTCTCCCGAGGCGTGGCGATCCTTGATGGGCGAGGTGCGCGCAGAGGCAGTTCGCCTCGCGAAATCCGGCAATATCGTCATCTACCGGAAGGGCAAACCGGTCGATCCGGAGAGTTTTAAAGGCGTTTATCGCCTTGGGCTACCGCGCGACGGGCCCGGCCGCTGAGCCACCCGTGCCGAGGCCAATCCAGTCCGTGCGGGGCAAGTCATAGACCATATCCATCACTTCGAGTTGGATCCCCACGGGCTTGCGCGATGATGAATTCCACATGGCCACGACCCCTGTATCCCTTTCCGGGTCGAAGAGGATGAGAGCGCGGTAGCCGCGCACGGCGCCGCGATGGCCAATCACGCGGTGTTCGCCCACATAATCGTAGACGCGCCAGCCGAGGCCATAATGGGCATTTGCCAAACGCCGCCCATAACGCCGGTTTTGTGATCTCTGTTCGCGTAGCGTCCGGGCCCGAGGTGCGTGGAGCACATCCAGCAATTCCTGCGGCAACACGTCGGGTCTCAGACCCATTTGCGCGCGCATATACTCAGCAAGATCGAGGATGGAGGCGTTCACGCCGCCGGCCGCAGGGACATTGTAATAGGAATCATTGAGATCGGTCGGCCGCGGCCGCGCGGAGCCGCGGCGCATGCGATAAGGGCGGGCCCAGTCCACACTCGCTTGCAAACTGGCGCGATCAAGCGACGCGCTGGCCATGGCAAGGGGAGCGAAAAGGCGCTGGGCGACGATCGTGCGGTAGTTGTAGCCGGTGACGCCTTCGACCACTTCGCTGATCACATCGAACGCGACGTTCTGATAGGTGTGGCAGTCGCCTACGGCGCAGGAGGCTTTCAGGGCGCCGAGGCTTCGGCGAATGTCTGCCGGGTCATTGCCGTCTTCAAGGCGTAGGTCATAGGCGTTCGGCACGATCCCTAGCCGGTGAGACAGGACGTCCACCAAGGTTGCGTTCCGGTGTCCGGCATTTGGCAGTCGAAGCGATGTGCGGTGCTTCGCTGTTGTATCATTCAGGGAGAGAAGGCCCTCAAGGGCGAGTTGACCGGTGACAGTCGCCGCGACGCTCTTCGAGAGGGACGCCCAGCGAAACACGGTGCGCTCGGTCACCGGTAAACCACCGATATGGGTTTCACCGAACCCCTTCGCGTAGGTGACATCACCATTTTCGACGATAGCGACCGCGAGCCCAACCATTTCCGGTTTTTGGGCCAATAGATCGAGCCGCTGGTCGAGCCGGTCATAATCAATCGGCCCTGCCAGCACGCTCAAGGGCAGCCAAACAATCGAGAGGACCAGGGCACAGAGGCGATGGATCATGAAAACACTCTTCAACTTTTCCAGGCGCCCCCGGGGGACACTAACCGACACGATACCGATATTCAAAACTTGCGCCGGACATCATGAACGGCAATTCAACACAGGGTTAAAATGTTGTTATCGAGGGCGCCTGGCGCTCAGGTGTTGCGCTTTAGCAGACCGCCCGGCTCACGCCATCCAGCGGGCGTAAATAGCTGTGGGCAGGAGCCGGTCTGTGCCCTGCTGTGGTAGCGCCATTTCGCCCATGTCCAGGGTTCCGCCGAAATCATTGAGCCGGTCGGCAAGGGTTTGGCCAAGCGCGAGGTAAGAAAGCCGCACGGCATAAGCGGTTAGGATCACGAATTGTGGATCTGGCGAGAGCAGAGCCCTCACACCGTCGAGAAGGCCGGTGAAATCGGACTCAAACCGCCAGGTTTCATTTTTCGGACCCCGTCCGAACTTCGGCGGATCGACTATGATGCCGTCATATTGATTGCCGCGGCGCTGTTCCCGCGCGATAAATTTCATCGCGTCGTCTGCAATCCAGCGAATTGTGCGGTCGTCGAGGCCGGACAGGGATTGGTTTGCTTTGCCATAGCCGTTTGATTTGGGGCTAGCATCAAGATGCACGACTTCCGCGCCGGCGGCGGCACAAGCCAGGGACATCATTCCCGTATAGCCAAACAAGTTGAGCACTCGGAGTGGTCGGCCGGCCCGGCGAATGGCGTCCATGGCAAATCGCCAATGGACCGAGTGTTCTTGGAAAACGCCGAGATGGCGAAAAGGTGTCCGGCGCACTTCAAAGGTAAGGTTTTCCCACCGCATTGGCCAAGCGTCCGGCAGCCCCGGTCGGGTCGGCACCCATTGACCGCGGTCGTCGTCGCCCGCCTTTGAATCAAAACGGGCGTCGGCACGCCAGCGTGCTACCGGGCGGTTTGGGGTCCAAAAGGCCTGTGGATCGGGTCTGACAACGGTTTGAGTCCCAAAGCGTTCAAGCTTTAGTCCGTCGCCGCTGTCAAGCAGAGCGTAATCGGTCCAGTCGTCGGCGACGAGGAGGCGGGTCTCGGTCTTCATGTCGGCAGGTCCCGCGCGCCGCTAAAGCCTTGCTGGCGCCACGCTTCATAGATCATCACGGCACTCGCCTGGGCCAGATTCAGACTGTCGGCGCCGCCCCGCATGGGTATCAGGCACAGCGTATCGCAGGCGGCCTCAACCTCGCCCGGGAGCCCTGATTGCTCATTGCCCATAAGCAGGCAACACCGTTTTCCGTAGATTTCAGCATCATGGCGGGCGGTGCCATTCACACTTGCCGCGACGAGGGTCAGCGCGTTTCCCTGTCGCCACGTATCAAAAGCCTCGAAGTCGGCAGAGACAAAGGGCATGTCGAAGATGGACCCCATGGAGGCGCGCACGGATTCTAGACTGTAAGGATCGCAGCAAGTGCCGATGAGGATGACGCCGGCGATTCCGGCGCAGTCCGCCGTGCGCAATATGGTTCCAAGATTACCCGGATCGCGAACCTCATAGAGCCCAACCCAAATCCCATTATCGGGGCGCGGAAGGGTTTCGAAGGTGAGTTGACGCTGGCGAAACGCCGCGAGGACCGCACCCGGATTATCCTTTCGGGCAATTTGACCAAGGAGGCGTTGGGGAACTTCCAGCACCCGCGCTCCGGTGGCACTCGCCCGTACGACTAAATCTGCGATATGGGGCCGGGCGAGCCCCTCCGCTGAAGAGACAATCGTTTCCGGCTCCCAGCCAGCATCAAGACCCTGCTGCACC
>JBCAWP010000133.1:0-7371 GCA_038534535.1 Pseudomonadota bacterium | reverse complement strand
CCCGCGATAAACACCATCCCGGACATGATCAAACCCTGTTTCAACATAACGCCTCCATGTCTTTGCCGGACTATCGTTACGTGTGGCCCGGGCTTTGGCAAGCCGAGATAGGGTGTTCGGGCACCCTATTGCGGCTGAAGCGAAGCGTCGATCATGTCGGCGGTTTCGCCCGGCCCATACAGCGCTGCAAAGCTGCCGAAGCGAGGCCCCTGCGGCTGGCCGAACAAGACTTCATAAAGCGCCTTGAACCAGTCACGTAGATTCTCGAAGCCATGGTCCTTCCCGACGGAGAACGTCACAGTCTGGAGGGCTTCGCTCGTCGGGTCGCCATCAAAGTCTCTCAACCGCGCCGCAAGGTCTGCCATCGCGGCCCGTTCTTGATCCGTCGGCGCGCGGTAGGACTTCGTCGGCCGCACAAAGTCCTCATAATAGCGCACGGCATAGCCCGCTAGGCGATCCAGCAAGGGATGGCTCGTCGCATTCGCGCCCGGCACATAGCGTGAGATGAACCCCCAAAGCTGGTCCTTGTCCTCGGCATTCGCGGCACTGACAAGATTGAGCAGGAGGGCGAAGGAGACAGGGCTCGTTTCTTCCGGCGGCGCCCCGGCGTGGATATGCCAGACAGGGTTCTCTATCTGCCGTTCCGGGGCCTCACCCGGGAACTTTTCGAGGAAGGTCAGATATTCGTCGACCGTTTTCGGGATCACATCAAAATAGAGCTTCTTTGCAGCCCGAGGCTTCTGAAACTGAAAGAGCGACAGACTTTCCGGCGGCGCATAGGCGAGCCACTCCTCGACTGAGATCCCATTGCCTTTCGACTTTGAGATCTTCTCACCCTTCTCATCGAGAAAAAGCTCATAGACGAACTGCTGGGGCGGCCGAGCGCCGAGGATACGGCAAATCTTCGAATAGATCGGTGCGTTATCCTGATGATCCTTGCCGAACATCTCGAAATCAACGCCGAGCGCGGCCCATCGCATGCCGAAATCTGGCTTCCATTGCAGCTTCGCATGCCCACCGGTGACCGGAAGAGTGACGTCAGAGCCGTCCTCATCCTCAAACGTGATCGTTCCGGCCTCTGGATCGGTCGCTTTCATGGGGACATAGAGCACCCGGCCGGTCGTCGGTGAGATTGGTAGGAACGGTGAGTAGGTGGCCTGGCGCTCAGCCCCAAGGGTCGGCAGCATGACTGCCATAATCTCATCGAACTTTTCGAGCGCCCGGCGCAGCATCAGGTCATAGGTGCCGTTTTTGTAAAGCTCCGTCGCCGAGGCGAATTCATACTCAAACCCAAACTGGTCGAGAAAGGCGCACAGCCGCGCATTCATATGGGCGCCATAGCTCTCATGGGTGCCGAACGGGTCCGGCACAGCGGTGAGCGGCATCTGCAGATAAGGTTCCAGCGCTTCCGGGTTCGGCACAGTCGGCGGCACTTTCCGCATGCCGTCCATGTCATCCGAAACGCAAATCAAACGTGTCTCGTATGTGTCCCCCGCCAAAGTCTCGAAAGCATGGCGTACCATGGTCGTGCGAACGACCTCTCCAAACGTGCCGATATGCGGAAGCCCTGAGGGTCCGTAGCCCGTTTCGAAAATGACAGGACCCTTATGCGGCTGACCTGCCTTCGACATTTGCTCCAGGCGCGCAAGAATGGCGCGGGCCTGCTCGAAGGGCCAGGCCTTGGCTTGTTCAGCAAGGGTCGCGGCTAGGGTCATTTTCAGCTCCGTCAGCTAGAGCGGTGGCGTAGGTGGGTGGGGGTGTAAGGTCAAGAGACGGCGGGCGCCCTGCGAAACCTGCACCGTCGTCACCTCCCGGGTAAAAAACTGGACGACTGCAAATGCCTCGCAAAAACATTGACAATCATTCTCAGTCTCATCAAATAGGGGTCATGATCATTTGCATTTGTAATCGCATCAATGAAAAAACGGCCCGCGCGGCCGTGGATGCCGGCGCGCGCAGCCCTAAAGACGTGCTCGCCCATGCAGGTTGCCGCTTCAATTGCGGCAAGTGCAAATGCGAGATGGGCGGCTTCATTGCCGATGAAGTGGATCGCCGCGCCGCGTCGCCAACCCTTGTGGCCGCCGAGTAGACAGTCCAGCGTGCCCTGATGCAATTGCATCTCACTTTCATAAGCATCTGTTTTAATTGATTTTTTTGCCCCTAAGCGCTTGTCCCTAGGGCGAAGTGCGTTATTTACCGGTACGTCAAGGCGAGAAAGAGGACGCGACCGGATATGAAAGGCAATGCCGATATCATCAAGCTGTTAAACAAGGCTCTGAAGAAAGAGCTGACAGCGATCAATCAGTACTTCTTGCATGCCCGCATGTTGAAGGATTGGGGCGTCACCCGCCTCGGCGAGAAGGAATACAAGGAATCCATCGAAGAGATGGAACATGCCGATTGGCTGATCGAACGCATTTTATTTTTGGGCGGCCTGCCGAACCTGCAAGACCTCGGCAAGCTGAAGATTGGCGAGAACGTCCAGGAGATTATTGAAGCCGATTTGGCGCTCGAAATGGAAGCCCACCCGATGTATCGGGATGCGGTGACAAAAGCCGAAGAGCTGCATGACTATGTCTCGCGGGATCTGTTTGCGAAGATCCTCAACAGCGAAGAAGAACACATCGACTTTCTGGAGACACAGCTCCAGCTGATCGACCAGATGGGCCTCCAGAACTATATCCAGCTCCAGTCCGCCCCCGCGACGGACGACGACTGACGCCTCTGGCGCGTCTAGCGCTGACCTAACACGAGTAAACTCTGCGTGCCGGCCTGCATCCTTGCAGGTCGGCATGTTTTTGCACGCCGTGTGCAAATTCCTTAACAGAACCTGATCGAATGAGATGGACTTTTCTCAATGAGATAATCTAGTAGAAATTTATATTTGCTACTTGAGATAGCACACGCCGGGCTGATGGTGGCCGAAACAACGGTGTGTGTTCATTGAAGGAAGCAAATATGAAAAAATCAAACCTCTTCGCCGCAGCTTCTGCTGCGCTGCTCCTCGCCGCGCCTGTTTACGCAGTCACAGCGAACTCCAATGCCGGTGCCGAGATCATCGCGCCGCTACAAATCGCCAACACGGCAGCTCTCTACTTCGGAACGATTGCTCCAAGCCTGACCGACGCCGATACGGTTGTTGTGTCGACAGCTGGCGCCAAGTCTTGCGGTGCGAACCTCACCTGCTTGACGGACGATCACACAGCTGCCGCATTCGCGGTCACCGGTGAAGCTGATCAGAGCTACGCAATCACGCTTCCGACGAGCGTTTCGATCTCGAACGGCACGCAAACCATGCTGGTCGATAACTTCACTGGCTCAAAGTCCAGCGGCACCCTGGTTTCCGGCGCTGACTCGTTCACCGTTGGTGGCACGCTGAACGTAGCAGCTAATCAGGCTGCAGGTGAGTACACGGGCACGTTCGCTGTAACCGTGGAATACCAGTAACGCTGGCGGGAAGCCGGACCCGGACGCTCCCATACATGTCCTTAGCTTCGGGTCCGGCGACCCTTGCCACTAAACTTAACTGGAGAGACCGAAATGGCCCGATTCCGCGCCTTCCTATTGGCGAGTGCGTTTGTGTTTGCACTGCCCCTGTCGACCGCCATGGCGCAGGACGATGATCCTTCCCTCGCCGGTGGATCCGCTGACCCGAACTTTGAAGGCAATGCCGGTGTCATTGTCTTGAACGGGCTTCAGGTCACTGTGCGACAAGATTTGGACTTCGGGGTCATTGCACCCAGTTTGACCGAATTCGGCACGGTTCAAGTGAACCGCGGTCGGAACTTTCGCTCCGTCTGCGGATCAACACTCATCTGTCTCGAGCCAGGCAATCGGGCACGCTTCACCGTCTCTGGCGACCCCGGCCGTATTGTCCTGCACGAAGACCCTGGCTCCATCACTGTCAGCGACAATGAAGGTAACACGATGACCGTCGACACATTTGTTGGGGCCGGTAGCGGCAATGATAATGTGTGGCGCGGCTGGCAGCGTATCCGCGACAACGGAATTGTTCGCTTCAATGTCGGCGCCACGCTGCACGTCAAACCGAACCAACCGCCCGGGATTTATACGGGCACCTTTAGCTTTTCCATTGAATACGAATAGGGCTTTGAACCGATGATCCGCCTCCCCCGTTCTATCGCCGCCACTTGTCTTAGCCTTGCTGTCTTTATGCCAGGCGCCTTCGCCGAAGTCTTGATCGCACCGACACGAGTTGTCCTGGAACGCGGTGAGCGCTCCGCGGAGTTAATCGTCGTCAATAAAGGCGAAGAAGAAACAGCCTTTCGTCTTGGAATTGAGAACCGCCGTATGCTGATTGACGGCTCTATGGAAGAAGCTGAGACACCCCAGGACGGTGAAAACTTCGCGGCTGAATTTCTGAGATTCTCCCCGCGGCGCGTTGTGCTTGATCCGGGCGGACGTCAAACGATCCGGATTTCCGCGACGCCCCCGGCGGAGTTACCGGCCGGCGAGTATAGATCGCACCTGCGTCTGATGTCGGCGCCGACGAGTGCCGGGCGGACACTTGAAAGCGCAACATCGGACGGAGATGACGGCCTGTCGATCCAGCTTATTGCCATCCGTTCACTAACAATCCCAATCATTGTTCGGGTTGGAGATCTGGATGCTGAGCTAGAGATTTCGGACGTCAATCTTCGTGCGGAGGACACCGATACCTATATTGTCACGCGCCTGGAACGCTCTGGTGAGCGATCGGCCTATGGCGACCTCAAGATCTTTGTCGACGGGAACCGCGATCCGATATATTTCGCGCGCGGCGTGGCTGTCTACACGCCGAACACCGAGCGGGACGTGATCCTCCCCCTCCCGGAAGAGATCCGTGAAGAGATCTCCGGGAAATCCATCACCGTAACCTATGAATCGAGCGATCCGGAGAATCCAGGCGTTCTCGCAAGACACACTGTCTTGATGCCTTAACGTCGCTGCGAACCGGTTTGGGCGAACCGGTTCGAGGCTTCCTCTTCTGGAACTGTCTTCGCCCATGCTCACGCGTCTGATCTGCAGTCTTCTGTTCGCCTGCGCGCTCGCCGCGCCGGCCATGCCCCAGGCAAATGATCCTTTTGCGCTTCTGTTCGGCGAAGACGAGCTGGACGCCGGAGCCGCGCAATCCACGGGGCAGGATGATCTCCTCCTGGTCCGCCTATCGCTCCGGGGCCGGAACGTCGCCGACGCGATCCCTACTTATAAAATATCGTCCGGCCTCTGCCTCAACCCGGAAGCCTTTTTTGAGGCGCTGGAGATCCCAGTGTCTGAGACTGAGCCTGGCCACTTCACAGGCTGGTATCTCGCGCGAGATCATACAGTCTCGATCAAACTGACGGCCCCAGATGCGACCGAGCGTGTTGCTGTTGAACCGTCAACAGAAACACCCTTCGGACCGTGCCTGACGCTTGAGACGATCAAGCAGCACTTCGAATTCGATATCGACTATGATCCCTCCACGCTGACCGTCGAGGTCACGCCGCCGATCATACTGCCCCTGGAGGCGCGGTTGGAGCGGGAAGCGGCGCGCAATCTGATTTCAGCAATGCGCGAGACCGCTACGCCAGACTATCCGATCATCGACAACCCTTATCGCTGGATCTCCTGGCCGGTTGCTGACGTAAACCTCGACCTGCGCGCGGCATCGGCGGCCGAAATGGCGACCCGTTTCAGTTTTGAGGCCGCAGGAGACTTCCTAAAGACAACAGCACGGCTCCGCACCGTCAGCGGAAACGACACATCGCTCGGCCAGTCTCTCCGGTTGACGCTGACCCGACAATCGCTCGCCGGGGAGCGAATTGGACCTTTACTCGTTCGCAGCGTCGCCCTCGGAGACATTGCCTTGGCAGGCGACACGCTCCTCGCAGAGGGCCGCTCTGGGCGAGGCTTCATCTTGACCAATGTGCCGGACGTACGGGCGGATATTTTCGACGTCACTGAAATCAGGGGACCGCTGCCGGAAGGGTGGGACGCTGAACTGTACGAGAACGGACAGCTGCTGGCCTTCGTCACAGAGCCTGACGAAAATGGCGACTATCTGTTTGAGGATGTCCAGCTGCGCCCCGGCTTTAATCGCTACGAGGTCCGGCTGTTCGGCCCTTTCGGACAAACGGAGACACGGCTCATCCGGCAGTTTGTGGGCACCGATCTACAACCGGAAAACGAGACACTGTATTCGCTTGCGCTGATTGATGGAGACAGCTTTCTATTTGGCGCCGATGTCCGCCGCGAAACAGCCCTAAACACAACGCCCCGTTCGGCTGGACAGGTTGCGAGGGCAACCATCTCTCGCGGACTGACAGGACACCTCACCGGCCGCGTCGATGGTCAAATCGGTTTGAGTAATGCCTCAAAGCGCGAAACGGCCGGCGCCGTCAGCCTGTTCGCCTCGCTCGGCACGGCCTATGCCTCCGTCCGCGTGGCCTCCGATGGCCAAGGGGCGCCGGCCATCGACACGACCTTACAAAGGCGCCTAGGCCCCGCGGCGCTTCTTTCGACGCAACTCACGGAGTTCGGAGACCTCCGGACATCGGCGCGCCCCGAAGGCGTGGACCGACGGGCGCGACTACGTCTCGACGCAACGGTGCCATTTCTCGCGCGTCCCCTGCCGACCCAAACAGATATTGAATGGCTGAAGCTCAGCGGAGACGCGAGCCGCCTCGACGTTACGAACCGGATCTCAGGCGCCTTCCGACGCTCTCGCTGGACCAACAGTCTCACCTATTCTGCGCTCTCAGCGCCGGACCTCAGCGAACGAGCCGTACGCGGCGATGTTCTCCTATCTCGCCCCTTGCGGGATTTTCGCGTCCGGGCCGCGCTTGGCTATGATATCGCGCCGCGCCTCCGACCGCGAAATGTGAGCACGTCTGTTCAACGCCAATTTGGTACAACTGGGTTTGGCCAAGCGAATCTCGCCTATGATTTTCAGGCGAGCGCCGCGAGCGCCTCTGCCAGCTGGTCGCGCGTCTTTCAGCGCTTTAGCCTCGCAGCAACAGCGGGCGTCGCCTCCGATAAATCATGGACGGCAGGCTTGAGGATTGGGTTTGGACTGTCGCGTCATCGCCAAACCGGCCGGCCGCGATTAACGCCTCCGGGACAAACGCGCTCAGGCAGTATCGCACCTTTTGTCTTTGTGGATACAAATGGAAACAATACGCTAGACACGGACGAACGAGCCCTTGAAGGGGCAAGTTTCCTCGTGGCAAACGCGCTGCGTGCGGAAACGACAGCCTCCGATGGTACCGCTTTGATTGCAGGTCTTCAAACGGGCGCACCTCTCTCGGTCGAGCTCCAACAGTCCTCCCTCGACGACCCTTTCCTCGTGCCAAGGGAGCGCGGATACGCGGTCAATGTGCGCCCAGGACA
>JBCAWP010000132.1:0-7377 GCA_038534535.1 Pseudomonadota bacterium | reverse complement strand
CGGCCTCGCCGAGGGAAAGGGTCCCCAAAAGGCCTCGGGCGTGGCGGTCTGCGATGGCGTCCTGGGCGAGATAGGCGTTTACGCAGGTGGCCCCGACGCCAACGAGGACCGCAAAATAATGCGTGTCCATGCATTCAGCGGATCGAACAGTGATGGAGCAGAAGCTCCGCAGGCCTTGGTCGACAAGATGCGAATGAACGGCGCCGGCGGCTAGGATCATCGGGACGGCGACTCGGCCATCGCCCTGGTGTTCATCCGTCAGGACA
Source organism: Pseudomonadota bacterium (assembly GCA_038534535.1). Classification (GTDB taxonomy): domain Bacteria; phylum Pseudomonadota; class Alphaproteobacteria; order Caulobacterales; family Hyphomonadaceae; genus CALLCD01. Next base: position 7,111 of record JBCAWP010000132.1, on the reverse strand, counting down.
ATGTGTTCCCGGCCAGCGCGGACGGCATCCTCCGCTTCCGAGCGGATGCGCGCCACGGCCGTCTTGAGCGCTTCGCCGTTTCCGGATGCTGTATCGAAGGGGAACGTACAGTCGATTTCCGTGAGCCCCTGACCGATCACCTCCCGCAAGCGCTGGTACATGCCGGTCGTCAGCATCGGGCTTTCCAGAACGAAGACATTGGTCTGCGCTTCGTCCGTCGTCAGAATATTGCCAAGGTTCTTGAACCGCGTTTTCAGGCTCATCACCCGATCTTCCCGGAGCGGATCAATCGGTGGATTGGTGACCTGGCTGAAATTCTGGCGAAAGAAGTGGGAGAGGGGTCGGTAGGCGTCTGACAGGACGGCGGGTGCCGTATCATCGCCCATTGACCCGATGGCTTCCTTACCCGTCTCCGCCATAGGGGACAGGATTAGCTCCATATCTTCCATAGTTATGCCCGCCGCCGTTTGCCGGCGGAGGAATTCTGAGCGGTCTGGGAAGGTTTGCGGCTCCGGTCCGGGACCGATTTCAGGTTCGAGTTCGACGACGTTTTTCAGCCAGTTTTCGTAAGGGTGCTTGCTCGCGAGCAGGTCAACAATGTCGCCGTGTTCGTAGAAAGTACCCGTTTCGAGGTCTGCGGCGATCATGCCGCCGGCTTGAACGCGGCCTTTGCGTACGATTGTGTCGCCGTCGAGGGGGCACATACCGGCTTCAGAACCAACAGCGAGGACGTTGTCTGCCGTCAAGGCATAGCGCAGCGGGCGCAACCCATTTCGATCAAGTCCAGCGATTGCCCACCGCCCGTCATAGGCCGCGATGGCGGCCGGGCCATCCCAAGGCTCCATGACAGAATTGCAGTAGTGATAAAGTGCGGCGTGGGAATCCGACATGATCGAGGCGCGTTTCGACCAGGCCTCGGGGATCAAAAGGGCTTTCGCCATCGGGGCGGTGCGCCCCGCTTTGACGAGCATTTCAAAGACGTTGTCCAGTGCCGCGCTATCGGACCCGCCCGGTTGGACGACGGGCTTCAGATCATCCTGGAATGATCCGAAGCTGTCGGAAACCATTTTGATTTCGTGGCTCTTCAGCCAGTTGAGGTTTCCCCGTAGCGTATTGATTTCGCCATTATGGGCGAGCACGCGAAATGGCTGGGCGAGCGCCCATTGCGGGAAGGTGTTGGTGGAGTATCGCTGGTGATAGATGGCAACGGTTGACACGAACCGCTCATCTTTGAGGTCAAGATAGAAATTATCGATGTCCTCGGCGAGGAACATGCCTTTGTAAATCAGAGACTTGTGGCTTAGCGAGCAAATATAGAATGCCGGGATATTCGCTTCGCGCGCGAACTTCTCGATCCGGCGCCGACAGATATAGAGGGCGCGTTCCATATCTTCCCGAGATCGCCCGCCCACGTCGCGGAACATAACTTGTTCGATCTCAGGTCGGGTATCGGCCGCTTTTCTTCCAATGACTGAGATATCGACCGGCGGTTGGCGCCAACCATAAATATAAAAACCCTGATTGAGGATTTCGCTCTCAACGATTGTTCGGGCCGCTTCCTGGGCTGCCAGATCGGTGCGCGGTAGAAATATTTGCCCGACGCAGATCACAGCTTCGGCGGGTGTGTGACCCGTTCGTGTCACCTGGTCTCGGAAGAATTGTTGCGGCACGTCGAGCCGAATGCCAGCGCCATCACCGGTTTTGCCGTCAGCATCGACGGCGCCGCGGTGCCACACATTTTTAAGGGCGCGGATGCCCATTTCGACAATATCGCGCCTTGGTTGGCCGTCGAGCGCGGCGACGAGACCGACGCCACAGGCATCATGCTCATCTGCCGGATTGTAGGCATGGGCGTTGATCAAGCGCTGGCGCTCTTCGAGATATTCGTTTGTTGTCTGCGTCATGTCTTGTTTTGTTTTGCTATGTAGTCTTCAAAGCGCTTCATCATCTCAGCGCCTGTGAAGCGAGGGGCGTTGGTGTCAAATCGATAATAATCGGGTTGTTCGTCGACGAAGATCTCTTCGTGGATCGTCAAGCCTTTGGGCAGGTCGAAGAGGCCAGCCTGGGCGCCGTGGGGGGCGTCGTCGCCCTTAAGTTTGAAATAGAGCGTCGTGCCACATTTTTTGCAAAAGGCGCGCTCAGCCCAGTCTGAGCTTTCATAGACGCCGATATGTTCCTCGCCCGCGACCACACGAACACGGTCTTCGAACATCACCGCCATCCCCGGCGCGCCATGCCAGTGGAGACACATGTCGCAATGGCAAATCTCGATCTTTGGAGACCCTCGACCTTCCAACTTCACAGAGCCGCAAAGGCAATGTCCAGCATAGGTCTCTGACATGGGGTCCACCTTGTGGTTAGATCCGATTTACTCGGCGGCTTGGGCAGCAGCTTCGACTTCTGTCTTCAAATATTTATGCATGGCTTCGGCCGCATCGCGGCCGTCCTTGATGGCCCAAACGACGAGTGAGCCGCCGCGGACAATGTCTCCGGCCGCAAAGACGCCGGGAAGGCTGGTCATCATCGTCGTAAAATCGATGCGCACATTGCCCCACCGATTTACCGTCAAGCCGTCAACGTCCCATAGGCGGGGCAAGTCTTCTGCATCGAAGCCAAGTGCCCGAATGACGAGATCTGCCTTGTGGTCGAAGGTCTCATCGGTCTTGATCGGCGATTGGCGACCGGTTGTGTCTGGTGCCCCAAGGCGCATTTTCTGCGCGCGGACGCCTTTGAGCTTGCCGGCCTTCGTGGCCAGAACCTCTTCTGGGCCGGCCAGCCACTCAAAGGTCACGCCTTCCTCTTCGGCATTCGCCACTTCGCGCGCAGACCCCGGCATATTGCTGCGGTCACGGCGATAGAGACAGGTGACCGATTTTGCAGATTGGCGCACTGCGGTGCGAACGCAGTCCATGGCCGTATCGCCGCCGCCGATCACAACGACGCGCTTGCCGGCGGCATTGAGTTTTCCAGAGGCGAAGTCCGGCACATCATCGCCAAACCCCGCTTTGTTGGATGCGACGAGAAAATCGAGGGCTTCGACAACGCCGTCAGCGTCGTTCCCGTCAACGGGCAAGGCTCGGGGTTTGTAGACGCCGGTGGCGATGAGCACCGCGTTATGCTGCGCGCGGAGTGCCTCAAACGCGATGTCGTCTCCAACGCCGGTATTGAACAGGAAGTCGACCCCGCCGTCTTCGAGGTGTTTGATCCGACGTTCAACAACGGGTTTTTCAAGCTTGAAGCCGGGAATGCCATAAATCAAAAGGCCGCCGCCGCGGTCGTAGCGATCATAGACCGTTACCGTATAGCCCTGGCGCCTTAGCATTTCAGCGGCGGCGAGCCCTGCTGGACCGGCGCCGATTATCCCAACGGATTGGCTGCGCTCGCGCCCGGGACGGATGGGCGCAATCCAGCCTTCATCCCATGCACGGTCTGTGAGGTAGCGTTCCACGGCTCCAATGGTGACGGTGCCATGGCCCGACTGCTCGATCACACAACTGCCTTCGCAAAGGCGGTCTTGCGGGCAGATGCGCCCGCAGATCTCCGGCATATTATTGGTGGCCGCCGACACGCGGTAGGCCTCTTCGGCGCGTCCGTTTGCGGCGAGGAGCAACCAGTCCGGAATATTGTTCTGCAAAGGGCAGCCTGACTGGCAAAACGGTATCCCGCATTGGGAGCAGCGCGACGCTTGTTCGCTGGCCGCCGACGGATCGAAATCATCATAGATTTCGCCAAAGTCTGACCGGCGGACCTCCGTCGCACGTTTTTCGGGGGGCTGCCGATCCACATGGGTGAACTGCAGCATAGGCTGCGCCATTTCGCTCTCCAGTTTTGGAATTCTGTGCCGAATAGCTGACGATCTATCCGGAATCAAGAAATATTATGCTTATAAATATTATTTTGATATGTAATTAGGTATGAGCGCGCAGCGTCTAAGCTGCCAGAATCTGCAATGCAAATTAGATAGGTATCAAAATGAGGTGCATTTCGACCCTGGCGAGCCGATGAGAAGACCAGTACCACACCGAGACCGGCGGCATTTCTGGATAAACGCATGAGCTTGCTTCAGCTGATCATTCTCTCGATGGTTCAGGGCGTCACCGAGTGGTTGCCGATCTCGTCGTCCGGGCATGTCCTGCTGGTCTCGATCTGGTTTGGATTGGTTGGCCCAGACGAATTGCTGATCAATGCGATGGCGCATGTCGGAACACTGTTTTCGGTCCTCATCTATTTCCGCAAAGATGTCATTCGGGCGATGGCAGGTGCGCTTGCGACTATAGGCTTGGGGTCTGCGGGCTCAGCCGATAGAAATCTTGCCATACACATCATCGCTGCAACGCCAATCGCGCTCATCACGGCTTTCGCCTTCACATTGTTACCAGATGATCTTGTCGCCGAAGTCCGCAGTCTTTGGGTTGTGATTGGAACCACCGTGCTCTTCGGGATCGCGCTTTGGTGGGCGGACAGAGATCCGAAAACTGAAAAGTCCGAGGCGGAACGCTCTATAATGGATGCAACCCTGATCGGGGCGACCCAGGGGATCGCCGCCATCCTGCCGGGAACGAGCCGGTCGGGTATTACAATGACGGCTGCCCGGGCCCTGGGGTTTGCCCGCCAAGAGGCTGCCCGGTTCTCCATGTTGATCGGGATCCCCCTGATCGGCGCGAGCGGTGCCTATGCCTTTTACGAACTCGTCACGGCTCCTGACGGCGCCATCACGCTGACGGCGAGTGATGCCGCCATGATTGTGGGGCTGTCATTCATTGCGGGTTACGTTTCGATCGCGGCTTTGATGCAGTGGCTGGCGCGGATGAGCTTCCTGCCGTTTGTGGTCTACCGTCTCTTATTAGGGGCGGGCCTGTTGCTCGCGAGCCCTGTCGCGTTGAACCTAATCCCAGCCTGAATCCGCGATTTTCCAACGATCTTACCGTGTCCCGACACGATTATTCTCGCATCGGGGCACCTTTTCGGTTTTCATCTCTTTGGGTTGTGGGCGACGAGATCAGTCCCAGCCGTGACGATTAGATGAGGCATACTATGGCGGAGAAGCGGGGTGAAAAGAAATCTGAAACGCTCGAAATCCGTCTCCCTCATTCAAAGAAACAGGCCTTTATGCGGGCCTGTGAAGAGGAGGGAATTACGGCGAGCCATGCCGTTCGAACGTTCATTGACGCCTATCTACGTCGTCACCGGCGGGTGAAACTCAAATCCTTTGCCCAGGAGATGGCTATGCATCTTATTCGAAATCCGCTTAAAACTGCCGGGACAACAAGCGCCTTCACTGCTGCTGCGCTAGCGACGCTATTCTTTTCGGCGCAGCCAAGTATCGCTCAATCGGATGCTTTTACGATTCTGGATAAAAACGGAGACGGTGTGCTGTCGGACGCTGACTGTGAAGGTGTTCGAGGAATCTTGGACCGAGTCGCGAGATCTGTAGATGCCGACAATAACGGCGAACTTTCCCCGGAAGAGTTCGAGCTGCTGGAAGTTATCTCATTCAAGCTTAGCGAAACAAATGGTCAAGACCTCCGGTTGGTTGGCGACATCATGATTCAAGAAAAATCAGATAGCGGCGATACGAACTTTCTTGTCCTAAGCATCCCTAGAGAACCTGATGCCGCTAATGGATCTGGCGGCTAGTGGACCGGCATATGCCCCGTACGGACAGGAAATCTCTTCCATCCGTGCGGGGTTTTGGTTTTCATTAGCGTATCTGAGACGCTCCTTGGAGGGGCCGAAGACGCGGGACATAGATGACGACTGACCGACGTGAGAAATTGAGTGAGCGGATGGAAATCCGCCTTCCTTACTCCGATAAGCGTCGCTTTCTCGACGCCTGCCGCAAAGCGGGTGACGTGCCAAGCGATGTTCTGAGGACAGCACTGCGCGACTATGTGGCTCGGGTCGAAACGGCAGATCATCTCAGCCTTGCAGAGGACCTCTCCATGAAACTTGTTCGAAATCCCTTGAAATCATTGGGTATGGCGCTTGCCAGTACTGTTGCCGCCATCGGCTTCGCGGCCCAGCCCAGCCTCGCTGACGATCTTCTTTTCGAAAGCTATGACAGAAATGAAGATGGTGAACTCGCCGAGGGCGAAGTTGGGCGCGACATCATTGAATTGCTCGATCGGGACCGGAGCGCCGCAATTGATCCGAGCGAGTTCCAGCCAGTGACGCTCTTTCGGGAGACGGCCGATATCGTTCATACGCGGCCGAACGGTGAACCGGACCGAGAAGTCTTCTACATCATCCGGAAAGTCGGCTTTGCGGCGGACGGAGAGACTGAACTCAGCGTCTACTCCTGCAGCGAAACGATGGACGTTGGTGCATCCGATCAGTCTGTCGATGAGATGCTTGAGCGCCTAAAGACCAAATGCGAACGCAATTTCGCTCGTAAGACGTGACGCGTAAAGCGCGGGGCGGCGTTAGGCTTCCCCAGCTTGGCTGAACTCACCATAGGGTCGAAAGCGCCAAAGATAAGTTGGAACAATCGTCTCGGCGCTTTCGATCTCCGTGATACCGAGGTCGGCAAGTGTGAGCGCGTCGCTGGCGACCACATTGTCGGTCTTCAGCATTTTAACCTGGTCGGCGGTTAAGGGCGGTCCGCCGAGGAGGCTCCCAATCAAGAAGGATTTCACGCGGAACGCGGCGCCAAAGAAGAGGCCAAGCGATTGGGCAAACCAGAATGGAAGTGGGATTTTGAACCGCCGCCGCCCAATCTCCTTGAAAATCAAATCATAGAGCTCGTTGAACGTGTATGTGCGCGGGCCGCCAAGCTCATAGATTTTGCCAGCGACATCATCGCGCGTCACTGCGGCGACAATCGCGTCGGCAACATCGCCGGCATAGACAGGTTGGAGTTTGGTCTTACCACCGCCAATCGCGGGCATTAAAGGCAGTATGGAGGACATTGGTCCGCTCGCCATGGTGGCAAACCGATTAAAAAAATCATCCTCAGGGCCAAACACGATCGACGGTCTAAGGATGACGGCTTTTGGGACCGCCGCGAGGATTGCAGTTTCGGCTTCGGCTTTCGTGCGCGCATACTTGGCATTGGAGGACTTATCGGCGCCAATTGCGGACACATGTACGAGACGGTCGATACCCGCCGCGG
>JBCAWP010000131.1:0-7463 GCA_038534535.1 Pseudomonadota bacterium | reverse complement strand
CTCTTTCGCCCCTTTAGTTTCATCAAGGGGTGCCGCCTCCTCTTTGGTGACCAAACGCTGATCTGCCGGCGGTCGGATTTCGAAGCGGTTGGCGGCTTTGACCCCCGTCAGACAATCATGGAAGAGGCAGATCTCTGCCTTAGAATGGTCCGTGGCGGACGAGGACGTGTGCGCCAGGTCAACCGCAAAGTCTGGTCATCTGATCGACGGGTGGCCTCTTGGGGCGGCTTGAGGGCAAATCTAACCTATTTTTATCTCGGCGCACTTTGGGGCATCGGAACGGAGCCGGATCGATTGGCCCGGCTCTACGCTGACATTCGGTAGCCCTTTATCCGTGTCGTCCGGCAAGGGGCGGTTCCGGTCGCGCGCGCGGGAGTGCCGGTCGCCACGGCTTGTCAGGATCTGATTTGCCGTTTTCATAGGCGTTGACCAGTCGGTAGGCGAGCCAAAGGCCAAAAATACCGAACAGAATCCCGCCAACCGCCTGCCCGATAATGACGCCGGGTGCTCCGCCGAGCGACGCGCCAACGACGACAAAGGGGGCAACCCCGAGCGTGTTCTTTCCCCAGTTCAGAAGCGTCGACCAAAGCGGGCGCTTCAAATTATTGAATGCGGCGTTGGAGATAAACAAAGACCCATTGAACAGGAAGAGCGGTGCGACCGCCACTGCAAACCAGAAGACGATCGCCTGCCCATCCTCGGCCAGTTGAAATTGCGCGGACACGAAGCCGTTCAACAGGACCAGCAGGAGCGTTGCAGCTGCAACATAGGCGGCGGCAAATTGCATGGCACGTGTCAGCGTTCCGCGCACCCGCGCATATTGGCGCGCTCCGAAGTTCTGGCCGATAATCGGCCCAACCGCACCCGAGAGCGCAAAAATCACGCAGAACGACAGGGGCGTCAGACGCCCGACCACGGCGTACCCTGCGACGGCTGAATCTCCGAACGGGGCGATAACGCGTGTGACAATGCTATTGCCGATTGGCGTCGCGATGTTCGTCAGAATGGCCGGGATTGTGAGCGCAAGGATCGGTGAAATGTCCCGCCGAAACCTGTTTTTGTCAAAGGGGGCGAACCCACCATAGTGACGAAGCACAGGTGTGACTGCGGTGATCAACGTCGCAAACCGCGCCGCTACGGAGGCAAGCGCCGCCCCCTCGAGCCCCCAGCCGAATCCAAAGATGAATATCGGGTCCAGGATCGCATTCACGAGACCGGCAACGATCGTCACCATCATAGCCCGGCGCGCATCACCATGGGCCCTCAAAAGCCCAGAACACATCATGCCAAAGGTCGCGATCGGCATCGCCGGCACCACGATCCGCAGATAAGAGACGGCATAATCGAGCGTCGCCCCTTTCGCGCCGAGGAGAGCAACAAGCGCCGGCGCGGCGATCCAGAACAGGAACGAGACCACGGCGCTCAAGATCACGCCGAACACAACTGCACTCGTAGCGATGGCGCGGGCGCCATCGCTATCACCCTGACCAATCAGCCGTGCTGCGAGCGCCCCCATCGCGATCGCCAGCCCAAGGGTGACTGAAAACGTGAAAAAAAGGAGCGTTCCGGCGAACCCGACTGCGGCCGCTAGTTCCGCCTCACCCAGCATAGCGATGAAGAACAGGTCGACAAAATCGACGAGGAAAATCGAGACAAGCCCCACGCTAGACGAGAGGGCCATCACAGAGATGTGCCCCATAAGGTCGCCTTGAAGAAACTTTGCGCGAGACTCGGTCAATTCACTAGACGCTCCAACAAGCCTTCGCAGATTACGGCAGGCTAGGCGCCTTGGATGTCTTCCTCGAGCACCGTCATTTGAAATTGATACGCCGTCTCGCCTTCATCTACGTCTTTGTAGACGACGGCCAAGAATTCCGCACCGAGATAGACCTCAACGCTGTCATCGGTCTTGTCACGGGGGACAAGACGGAGCCCGGGATGGAGCTTTTCTTTTAGATACGCTTCCAGTCGGAGTGTTTCTTCGCGGCCCATAGGACCTCCTCTACTGATCATCTGCGCGCAACCTAGTCGGGTTCAGGCGGCGTGCAAGGGCCGGACTGTTTAGTCTACGTCGTCGGGAATTGTCTGATCCATATTGCGCGCTGCCTCAGCGCAAGGACCACCCACAGGTTTCGCGGGCACACCCGCCACCGTGCAGAGCGACTCAACTGGTTTCAGGACGACGCTTCCGGCAGCGACTTTCGCCCGATCGCCAATCGTGATGTTTCCAAGAACCTTCGCGCCGACAGACACGAGCACACCATTGCCGATCTTTGGGTGACGATCACCGACTTCCTTGCCGGTGCCGCCAAGCGTGACCCCTTGTAGGATGGAGCAATCATCGCCGATCTCGGCAGTCTCGCCGATCGTGATGCCCGTCGCATGGTCAAACATGACACCCGCGCCAATGCGCGTGGCCGGGTGAATGTCCACCTGGAAGAGTTCAGAGGTCCGGCTCTGGAAGTGATAGGCCAGCGTTTCACGCCCCTGTTGCCAGAGCCAATGGGCAATCCGATGGGTCTGGAGCGCAACATACCCCTTAAAGAACAGGAAGGGCTGCAGTAACTGCCGGCAAGCAGGATCCCGTGTCAGCACGGCAAGCATGTCGCGCTCAGCCGCGACGACGATGGACGGATCAGCGCCATGGGCCTGGTGCACAATCTCGCGAATTTGCAGCGCGTTCAGCCGCTTTCCGGAGAGTTTCTCAGCCATATGGTACGCCAAGGCGCACGAAAACCGGTCATGGCTCAGGATGGCGGCATCTAGGTAACTCGCCAGCGCAGGCTCTTCGTTTGCCGCTTCCCTCGCCTCAAACCTCAATCGGGTCCACAGACTGGCAAGCTCCTGGGCGCGGGTCTCGTTTGAGGTCGACATGGGATCGCTCCTTTCTGTCACACCCTCTCTCGCTCGACTGGAGATGGGCGAGCTTGGCCGCCGGCGCAAGCAGAAAATCTATTCTGCAGGCGCAACCTGCTCACCGCGGCGGCCAAACAGACTGCCCATAAGCCGCGCAAATGGGCGTAGCGTCGTCAGCCGGAACACCGCAGGTACGAAGAAGAGCGCAATCAGCGCGGACCCAAAAACACCCACCGCGATGGACGTCGCAAGTGGTAACCAAAATGGGTCGCCCGCGAGAATAAGGGGCAAGAAGCCGCCCATCGTCGTCAGCGTCGTCGCCACGATATGGCGCGTCGCATCCACAACCACTTCGCGTTGGGCGAGCACATCGTCGGCCATCGCGTCCGCGTTTGAGCGTAATTGCGTGAGCACAACGATCGATCCGTTGATCGAGATCCCGAGAAGGCCAAGCGCCCCAATAATGGCGTTGAACCCGCGAGGCAGGTCAAACAGCCAGACCCCGAAAAACGCCATGCCGACCGACAAAAACCCCGACACAAGCACGAGCAAGGACATTCGGAATGAATTGAACACGAGCGCCACGGAGCCGGTGATCAAAAGGATGAGCGGCACGGCGAGCGCCGCAAGATCACCCATGGCGTCACCGCTCGCTTCCGCCTCACCGCCAAAGCTCGTCCGATATCCTGGCGGTGTATCGAATTCGGCAGCATCAAGCAGGTTTTGATAGGCGGCAAGTGCTGGGGCCGGTAAGGAGTATGGTTCGAGAAAGGCCTGGATGACGTTCACGCGCTCCCCATTCTTGCGGGTGATCTCCGCGGTTTCGGGTTTCAATGTGACGTCGCCGAGGGCCGACAGCGGCGTCCCGATTTCTCCTGGCGTATCTCCGACGGTTTTGGACCTCAGATTCGAGAGTTCACGCCGCCGGCGCTCGTCCGCGATGACACGCACGGGCAGTTCTTCGACGCCCTCAAGAACGCTACCGGCCACCACACCTTCGAGTTCAGCCTGGAGATCTGATGCGAGGTCAACCAGCCGCCGCCCGGCCATAACAGAGGCTGCTTCGTCGGCTTCGAACGTCACAATTGGTGCGCCGAGCTGAAGGCTTGATGTCGTGTAGGTAACGCCCGGGCTTTGCGAAAGAATAGCGCGAGCTTGATTACCCAGGTCGTTGAGCTGGGCAAGGTCTGGCCCATAAATAAGCAACTCGATCGGTGCATCAATTGGCGGGCCTTGCTCATAGGGAACGATCAGGAATTGTGCACTCGGAAACTCTGTCCGCACAGTTGCCTGTAGGCGCGCGACCACTTCTCGGGCGCGTTTTGGGCCATCGAGTTGGACCCAGCCATTGGCCGAGTTCGATAGTCCCTCAGCCGTGTTGAATGCGTTGTAATAGACGCGCGGAGCGCCCTCGCCGATGGTCCAGTTCACACCTGTAACGCCGGGCTCCGCCATCAACATCTGGGTCGCGGTCTGCACGGCCGCCTCGGTTTCTGCAATCGAAGCATCCGCTGAAAGCAGAAGCTCCAATTGCATCTGGTCTCGTTCGGTCTGCGGAAAAAACTGGGAGGGAAGAGATTGCGCGAGCCCAAATCCGATAAAAGCAGGGACCACCCCAATCATCAGGCCGAGGGGCGGGAACGCCAGCACGACACCCACCACCCAGCGATACCCATCGCTAATCGTGTCAATGACGAGGCCGTCACGCCACCAGCGATGCTTGCCGCGAACTCTCGTCTCACTGTCGAACCAACCAGCCACAGCTGGAATGACGGTCATCGCGATCAAGAAGGAGGAGCACACAGAAAAAATCACGGACATACCAATCATGCCCACAAATTCCCCGGCACTCCCTGGCAGAGCCGCAATCGGTACGAACGCCAAGGCTGTTGTCAGCGTTGAGGCAGCCAAGGGCGCAAAAAGGTGACCAATCGAAAAATCGATCGACTCCAGCGGCGTCGCCCCAGTTTGGCGTTTCTGCTCGTACTCATCGACAACCACAATCGCATTGTCGATCAGGAGACCGAGTGAGATGACCAGTCCGGTGACTGACATCTGATGCAAGGGCATGTTGAAGACGTTGAAAAGGATCAGAACGAGACAGACCGTCAGCGGCAGCGCCATGCCCACGACAATCGCCGACCGCCACCCCATAACAAAGAACAAGACGCCGAACACAATGAGGGCTGAAATGCCAAGGCTACCCGCAAGCCCATTGAGCCGCGCTTCGGTGTAAACGCTTTGGTCGAAGACAGTTCGCACACTTATGCCGTCAGGCGCGGTGGCTTCAAACTCAGCGACGGCGGCTCTCGCGCGGGCCGCCCATTGGTCAACGCGTTGCTCGGGCTGAATAAAAGCGCCAACCAATACGGAGCGTTTGCCATCGGTAAAGTTCAAGACGTCCGGCGGGTCACGTAGCGTTTTCATAACGTCGGCGATATCGCCGACACGAACGGCCGTCCCGTCCGCCTCCTGCATCAAAGGTGCCGCGCGGATGCGAGCGACGGAGTCAAACTCGCCACTGATCTCCAGACTGAGAGTCGACCCATCGGGGCGCAACTGGCCAGCGGGTGTCCGCGCATCGGAGGCGCCGATGATTTGGGCCGCCTGGCGCGTCGATAGTCCGAGTGCCGCAGAGGCTTTGGTATCTATGGCGACGCGGATCTCTTCACTCGGAAGACCATAAATCTGGGTCTCCTCCGTGCCTGGCAGATTTTGAAATTGATCCTCGAGAACCTGAGCCATCCGAGCCAGAATGGCGAGTTCGGGCGGCCGGTCATCCTCCCAAACGAGGGAGACAAGAAGCGTCGACGCCCCGATATATTGACGCTCTACAATGGGGACACTGGCCTCAGCTGGTAACTCAGACCGGGCCCGGTCGACCTGGGCACGGATCAGCGTCCAGGCATCATCGACCTCAGCTTCGGAAAGCGTCTCATCGATATCGATATTGATCTGCGAAATGTTCGCCCGCGAATTGGAGACAATGTCGCCAATCTCGGGCAATTCACGCAAAGCCGTTTCTATCGGCTCAGTGACGAGGGCTTCGATACGTTCGGCATCCGCTCCCGGCATCGTGGTCAGAACGTAACCAAAACGCTCGATCAGCGTCGGGTCTTCCTGGCGCCCGAGCGTGAGGATGGCCCCTAATCCGCCGGCCAGCGCCACGAGCAGGGCGAGTGCAGTAAGCCGCGGCAAACGATAGAAGAGCGTTCTCAACATGCGTGGCTAGCCTTCTTGCTTCGTCCGGGCTGATGTTGCCGCCGCAATCGGCGTGACGGGTTGGTCGGGCACAAGCCGCTGCAGGCCATCTGTGATGAATTGCTCACCGTCGCGGACCGTCCCGCGCGCGAAAACGCGGTCTGCATCTGAGTGGACAATCTCAACAAGGCGTGGTCGTGCACGCCATCCGCTGGATTGCCGCTCAACAATATAGATGGACCAAAGCCCGCGCCGAGATTCGGTCAGAGCTGACACGGGGACCCAGAAACCGCGCTCGGCGATGCCACGCGTTAGCGGCAGTCTCACGACAGATCCGATCGCCGCTTCACCCATGTTCTCGATATCAAATACGGTGGTGACGGTCCGGCGTCCCTGGTCGATCACGCCGGTATCCGCGCGAAGCCGGGCCGTGACAATGCCATCGCTCGTGCTCAACTCGTAGAGACGGTCGCGCTCAAGGGATTTCGCGACCGCCGCCGGCAGTCCGATTCGCGCTTCTAAGGCCCCCGTTTCGACGACATCAAGCAAAGGCGCGCTCGGTGCGGCGATTGCGCCTTCGTCTGCCATGCGCGCTGTCACGGTCCCGTCGAACGGCGCCCGGATTGCCGCAAGGTCGATCGCAACACGCAGCGTATCAGCCCGCGCATCAGCCGCCTCGATCCGCGCCGCCGCAGCATTTGCCGCAGCGAGGGCCTCATCGACCCGCTGTTTCGCAACGTGGCCGCGCTCAAACAGGGTTTGCTGGCGCGAGACTGTTACTTGCGCCAAGTTAAAGTCAGCCTGGGCCTCGGTGGTCGACGCCTCAGCGGCCGTCAATTGCGCACGAAGATCACGTGTATCGAGCGTTGCTAGCCGTTGCCCTTTTTTGACCCGATCCCCGACATCAACATTAATCTGCGCAATTCGACCCCCCGCCGGAAACCCGAGCCGACTTGAGCGTTTGGCCTGGACGATCCCAGAAAACTCTTCTTCTAGATCAAGCGCGTCAGACAACACCACTGTGTCGACGGACACCGACAGGGGTTGAGGCGTTTCCGTTGGAATGATGGGACCGCCGCCCGCCCGCTGTGTGAGGGCCCCAAGCACGAGCAAGCTCGTCGCCACCAGCAAGACAATGATGAAGATCAAGCCTTTCGCAGCGCTTGGCCGCTTTTCGCGAGACGTTGCTGAATTGGTCATGGGGTCACCTTTCGGCTCTTCGGGGGCAGTGCCGTCAAAAAAATAGAAAATTCAAAGAGAAGCGCGGCGAGCATTACATCAAACCTCGTATCGTAAAGTCTGCATGGGCCGAGATCAGGCCATCAAGGTTCGACCCGGGATTATCGAGGAATGGTCCCGGCAAATGGGGCATGTGGGAGAGAAGCCCGGCGAGACCATGGGCCGAG